>CAZNIX010000251.1:0-7392 GCA_964573125.1 uncultured Thermoanaerobaculia bacterium | reverse complement strand
GAGGTTGCCGAGATGGAGGTCGCCGTGGAGGCGATGGGGCTCGACCCCGGCCAGGAGCGCGTCGAGCCGGTCGGCGATCTCGCGCGCGGCGGCGGCCCAGCGCGGCCAGACCCGCGCCGGCACCGTGCGGTGGGCCTCGAGCCAGGCGAGGGCGTCGCGGATGAAGGCGTCGGCGGTCAAGCGCAGCCGGTGCGGCGCGTCGCGGCGGGCGCCGACCGCGTGCAGGCGCCCGACCAGCATCCCCAGCCGCTCGGCCGCGGCGTCGTCCAGCTCGTCGGGGGCGCGCCCGCCGCGGCGCTCGGCGAGGCTGTAGAAGATGCCGTCCTGGCGCTTGAGCGTCGAGCCGTCGGGGAACCGGCGCAGCGGGCAGACCGGCACCTCCTCGGCCTCGAGGTCGAGCAGGAACCGGTGCTCCTCGAGGATCTGTTCCTCGTTCCAGCGCCCCGGCCGGTAGAACTTGGCGACGATCCGCGAGCGGTCGACCAGCTCGACCTCGTAGACCCGGTTCTCGAACGAGTTGAGCGGGTAGCAGACCGGGTTGGTCGCGAGCCCCGCGGCCTCGACCGCCGCGAGCACGCGGTCGGGGGTGAGGGCGAGGAAGAGGTCGGCGTGGGCAGTCGCGGTCATCACGGCGGAATCGGCCATCGGAGCGGGGTCGGTGGACGGAGCGGGGCGGCTCGCGGCGGCGAGCGGAGGCCAGCATAGCAGGGGAGCCGTGCGCTCCCATGCCGTGGTGCTATAATCCGGCTCCCCGATCGAGCGCAGGCACCCGGAGCCGCGAGTGGCGGAGGCTCGGCCGCGCCCGCCCGCGGAGGCCAGCGATGACCCGATCCGGCCTCATCCCCCGGCCCCCCGACCTTCCCGAGTTCCTCGTGCGCGGCGCGGCGCTCGCGCTCGGCGTCGCCCGGCGCAGCGTCCGGGCCGTGGTCCTGCCGGCGCTCCTCGTCGCGATCGCGCCCCTGCCCGCGGCGGCCGACGGAGCCGCGCAGAGGGTCGCCGACATCAACCCCGGGCCGGCGACCGGCGGCACCGACAACTACTACTTCCCCACCCGGTTCGTCGTCCTCGGCGGCCGCGCGCTGTTCGCGGTCGACGACGGCATCCACGGCAACGAGCTGTGGGCGACCGACGGCACCGCCGCCGGCACCGCGATGGTCGCCGACATCTGCCCGGGCGTCTGCTCGTCGCTCCCGCGCGAGATCGTGCTCGCCGGCGACCGGGTCTACTTCGCCGCCGACGACGGCGCGCACGGCGTCGAGCTGTGGCGGAGCGACGGCACCGCCGCCGGCACGGTGATGGTCGCGGACCTCGCGCCCGGGCTCGAACGCTCGCAACCCCACGATCTCGCGGCGTTCGGCTCGGGCGTCGGCTTCGCTGCGCGATCGGCCTACGGCATCGACTGGGAGCCCTGGTTCAGCGACGGCACCGCCGCCGGGACGCTGCAGCTCGGCGACCTCGAGCCGGGTCCCGACGGCTCGTTTCCGGTGTTCTGGGGCGAGCTGGGCGGCGAGCTGCTCTTCGCCGCCTCCGAGAGCGTCCACGGCAACGAGCTGTGGGCGACCGACGGCACGCCCCAGGGCACCCACCTCGCAGTCGACGTGCGGCCGGGACCGGAGAGCGGCCTGCCCGAGCTCAACCACGAGTACCTGATTCCGCTGTTCGTCCGGCTCCCCGGGCGGATGCTCTTCGCCGGCTACGACGGCGCCGGCGACCTGAGCCTGTTCGCCACCGACGGAACGCCGGCGGGGACCGTTCCGCTCCGGACCCTCGGCGGCTCCTTCCCCTACGGCCTCGGCGTCTTCGCCGGGCGCGTCTACTTCGGCGTCGTCGACCCGATCGGGCCATCCCAGGAGACCGCCAGCCTGTGGGCGACCGACGGCACCCCGGCGGGGACCGAGCTGGTGGCGGAGATCGCGACCGGGTGGAGCGCACGTCCGCCACGGGACTTGCAGGCGGCCGGCGGACGCCTCTACTTCCTCGCCGACGACGGCGTCCACGGCCAGGAGCCCTGGGTCAGCGACGGCACCACCGCCGGCACCGCGATGCTCGCCGACCTCAACCCCGGCGCCGGGGGGTCGGCGTTCTTCCACGCCGCGTTCCAGCCCGTCGCCGGCGGCGCGCTGTTCTTCGTCGACGACGGCACCCACGGCGGCGAGCCCTGGTTCACCGACGGCACCCCGGCCGGCACGGTCGCGCTCGGCGACCTCTACCCGGGGCCGCCCTCCTCGTGGTCGCCGTTCCTCGCCTACTCCATCGACCGGCTGGCGACGGTCGGCGGCAGGGCGCTGTTCCGCGCCTGGGGCGTCGACGCCGGGGTCGAGCTGTGGGTCACCGACGGCACCCCCGGCGGCACCGAGCAGATCGAGATCAACCACCAGGCCTCGGCGCTGTTCCTCGATGTCTTCCCGGTCAACGCGCTCTGGTTGCCGCGGCTGATCGGCGCGCTCGGCGACGGCGTGCTGCTGCGCGCGAACGACGGCGTCAGCGGCGAAGAGCCGTGGACCAGCGACGGCACGCCGGGAGGCACGGCACGGGTGGCGGACCTCTACCCGGGGATGTACGGCTCCTATCCCTCGGGTTTCATCGAGGCGCGGCACGGCGGTGTCTTCAGCGCGTCTTCGCCCGGCGGCGACTGCTGCGCCGCCTGGAGCACCGACGGCACGGGGCTGACCTCACTGCCGTTCGAGACCACCCTGGATTCGACGGCCGTCCTCGACGGCGTCGTCATCGCCGACAGCCGGGAGTCTTCGGGTAACCAGGCGAACCTGGTGGCGACCGACGGCACTCCGGCGGGCACCTTCGACCTCGGGCTGGGCACGCCCTACGGCTACCCTCTCCTGACCTCCGGCGGGCACGTCTACTTCGGCGCCGACGAGCCGTTCCGCACCGACGGGCAGGCCGTCGAGCAGCTCGCGACGATCCGTCCGGGAACGGAGTCGGCCAACGCCTACCCGTTGGCCGAGTCCACGCACGCGATCGTGTTCGCCGCCGACGACGGCGTCCACGGCCAGGAGCCGTGGGCGGTCGCCCCCGCGGGCGGCGCCGTGCTGCTCGCGGACGTCGAGCCCGGCGCGGGCGCCGGCGTCAGCGACTGGCCGGGCTATCCGCCCGTCGGGCAGCTCCCCGCCGCGGCCGCCGCGGGCACGGCGTTCTTCCTCGCCGGCGCCGCCGCCACGGGCGAGGAGCTGTGGGCCTCCGACGGCGCTCCGGGCGGCACGCGCCTGGTGCGCGACGTCTTCGCGGGACCGCGCTCCGCGGAGATCCGCTGGCTGACCGCGGCCGGCGGGCGGGTCTACTTCGCGGCCGACGACGGGGTCCACGGACGCGAGCCGTGGGTCTCCGACGGCTCGTTCGACGGCACCCGCCTGCTCGCCGACCTCGTGCCCGGCCCTGGCTCGTCGAACCCCGCCGAGTTCACCGCCGCCGGCGACCGCGTCTACTTCGCCGCCCACGCCCCCGCGCACGGCCGCGAGCTGTGGCGCTCCGACGGCACGCCGGAAGGCACCGTCCGCGTCACCGACCTCGCCCCCGGCCCCCTCCCCTCCTCGCCGATGGCGCTCACCCTCGCCTCCGGCGCCTGGCTCTGGTTCGTCGCCACCGACGGCGTCACCGGCTTCGAGCCCTACCGGCTGCCGGTGCCGGGGACGATCTTCGCCGACGGCTTCGAGACCGGCGACGTTTCCGCCTGGTCGCCCTGAGCCCGACCCGCGGTATAACTCCGGCGAGGAGGTCCGGAGGATGACCGCGATCGGCGAACCCAGGCCCGACCCGATGGGCGGCGTCATGGAGCGGCTGCCGCGCCGGCTCGACGCGGTCGAGTGCCGGGTGCTCGGCGCGCTGCTCGAGAAGGAGCAGACCACCCCGGAGTACTACCCGCTGACCGTCAACGCGCTGGTCGCGGCCTGCAACCAGAAGACCAACCGCGAGCCGGTGATGGAGCTGGGCGCCGGCGAGGTGACGGCGGCGCTCGAGCGGCTGCGCAAGAACGTCCTGGTGTGGAGCAGCGAGGGCGCGCGCAGCGACCGCTGGCGCCACGCCCTCGACCGGCGCTGGCGGCTCGCGCCGGCGACCAAGGCGGTCGTCACCCTGCTCCTCCTGCGCGGGCCGCAGACCCCGGGCGAGCTGCGCGCGCGCAGCGAGCGGATGCACCGCTTCGCCTCCCCGCGCGAGGTCGAGACCGCGCTCGCCGAGCTGGCGACCGGGCGCGAGCCGCTCGCGCGCGAGCTGCCGCGGGCGCCGGGGCAGAAGGAGAACCGCTGGACCCACCTGGCGGGCGAGGAGACGGGGGCGGCGCGGGCAGCCGGCGGGCCGGCCGCCCCGGGGACGACTGGAAGGAGCATCTCGCCGGCCCCCGGACCGGCGCCGGCCACCGCCGGTCCGGCCGACCTCGCCGCCCGCCTCGATGCGCTCGAAGCGCGGGTGGCCGAACTGGAGCGGCGGTCGGGAGTCGGCGACTCCTAGCGACGCCACCCCCTCGAACCGTCCCCGGGCCGCGCGAGGACGCCCCCCTCGGCCGCGCCGCCCGGTGCCCTCGGGCCGGGGCCGCCGCCCGTGGCCGCCGCTTCGCGGTACGGCCGGGGACGGCTTCCGCCGCGCCCGAGTCATCGCAGTGAGCTACCGGGCAGCTCACGAGCCGCCGGGAGGGCTATCCGCCGCCCTCGGCCGCGCCGCCGCCCTCGGGCGCCGCCGCCCCCTCCTGACCCTCGATACCGAGCAGCTCGACCTCGAACACGAGCGTCGAGCCGGGGCCGATGCGCGGCGGGCTGCCGCGCTCGCCGTAGGCGAGGTCGGGCGGGATCACGACCTTCCACTTCGAGCCCACCGGCATCAGTTGCAGGATCTCCTGCCAGCCCTTGATCACCCCGGTGACCGGGAAGGTGGCGGGCTGGCCGCGCTCGTAGGAGCTGTCGAACTGGGTGTCGTCGATCAGGGTGCCGCGGTAGTGCACGCTGACCCGGTCGGAGGCCTTGGGGATCGCGCCGGTGCCCGCGGTGAGCACCTCGTACTGGACCCCGCTGTCGGTGGTCCTGACCCCCTCGCGGGCGCCGTTGGCGGCGCGGAAGGCGTCGCCGGCGGCGACGTTCTCGGTCAGCGCCTTCGCCGCCGCCTCCTGCTGCTGGGCCATCATCTGCTGCTGGAACTCGCCGGCCGCGGCCTGCATCTCCTCGGCGGTGAGCGCCGGCTCGGCGCCGCCCAGGCCGTCGCGCAGCCCCTGGATCATCGCCTCGAGGTCGAGCTCGAGGTTCTGCTGCTTCATGTTGTCGCCCATGTTGTGGCCGAACGCGTACCCGGCGCGCTGGGCGAGGGTCTCGGGCTTGGCCGCGGCGGGCGCTTCGGTGGCGCCCTGATCCTGGGCGCAGGCGATCGCGGCCCCCCCCAGGCACAGAGCGACGGCGCAGAGCAATGCTTTCTTCATGGGATCTCCTGGTCGCTTGTCTTCGGATTCGGTGGCGCGCCCGGCGGGGCGCGCGGTCGAAAGCGCGATGCTACCATCCCGACCCGCGCAAGCCGCCGCGCGATTCACTCGACCGCGACCTGCTCGACGCTCCAGGTGCCGGCGAGCTTGCCGCCGCGCCCGCGCAGCTCGGCCTCCCACTCCCCCTCGGCGGTCCCCGCCCCGAGCCGGCCGCGCATGAAGCCGGTGAACGGCACCCGGTACAGCTCGGCCCGGCCGGCGCCCTCGAAGGTGGCGTAGAAGTGCTCGTCCCGGATCCGCCCCTCCATGGTCGCGGAGAACGGCGCGTCGTCCGCGGTCCGCCCCTCGATCGCGCCGGTCAGCTCGCCGCCGCGGGCGTCGATCCGGAACTCGACCACCCCCGAGAGGCTGCCCGCGAACTCGCCGCGCCAGGTGCCGCGGTTGGGCGACGGGGCGCAGGCGGCGGCGAGCAGCGCCACCGCCGCCGCCAGCCGCAGCGGAGCCGATGCGCGGCGGGAGCAGTCGCTGCTTGCGCGGCGGGTCATCGCGCGGAGTGTAGCCGAGACGCCGCCCGCCAGCCCGGAGCCGCCGGGGCACGGCGGCGGCGCGATCCGAACCGAGGCGCCCTCCCTACGCCATCGCCGCGGCCCCGATCTCCGGGTGCTCGCGGGCGAACGCGACCAGGCGGTCGATGTAGCTCGCAAGCGGCGGGCAGGCGATGCCGGTGCCGGCGAGGTCGCGGCGGGTGTGGTCGGTGGCGTACTCGGTCGGGTGGACGAAGTAGTCGACCGAGGCCGAGGGGATGCCGAGGAAGCGCTCGAGGAAGGGGACGTAGTCGAGCGCCCCCTTGGCCAGGCCGAGCGGCAGCCGCAGGCGGACGATGTGGCGGCCGGTGGTCTCCGCCACCAGGTCGAGGATCTCGTCGACGGTCGCGGGCGCCGGGTCGGCGAGCTGATAGACCACGCCGGCCGAGGCCTCGAGGCCCGAGAGGTGGCCGATCGCCGCGATCACGAAATCGCTGGGCACGACGTTGACACGGTACGTTTTCGTGTCGCCGACCACCGGCACCAGCGCCAGCTTCGGCTGGCGCAGCACCCAGCGGATGACGTAGTACGGCCCGTCGAACTTCTGGGTCTCGCCGGTGCGGCTGTCGCCGACCGCGATCGCCGGCCGGTAGATCGTCGCCGGCAGCCCGTCGCGCATCCGCTCCTGGACGGCGACCTCGGCCAGGAACTTCGTCTCCTCGTAATAGTTGTTGAACCGCTGCCCGACGTCGAGGTCGTCCTCGCGGAAGAGCCCGGAATGGCAGCCGCTGACGTAGCAGGTCGAGACGTGGTGGAAGCGCGCGAGCGCCGGGCCGCCGGCGGCGAACTCGAGCACGTTGCGGGTGCCCTCGAGGTTGACCGCGAGCGCCGGCTCGCGCGCCACCGCGAGGTCGTAGATCGCGGCCAGGTGGTAGACCTCGGCGAGGTCGGCGGCGAGCGCCGCCCGCTCCGCCGGCTCGAGGCCGAGGCCGGGGCGGGTGATGTCGCCCTCGACCAGTTGCAGCCGCCCGGCGAGGCCGGGGTGGGCCGCGATCAGCTCGCCGGCGCGAAGCTGCGCGAGCGCCGCGAACTTGCCCTGGACCAGGCACACCGCCCGCGCCCCCTCCCGCCGCAGCACCACGCCGGGCAGGAGCCGCGAGCCGAGGAAGCCGGGAAAGCCGGTGAAGAGGATCGTCGCCATGCGGCAACGAGTCTACCGCAGCGCGGCAAGGGGGGGGCCGGTGCCGCGGTGCCGGCGACGACCCCGCTCAGGGCGCCACGCCGATGCCGGTCAGCCGCACCGCGCTCCGGCCGCCGTCGGCGCCGTGGCGGACGACCAGCTCGGCGCGGCGGGGGCCGGGGGCGGTGGGGACGAAGCGGACGGCGACCGTGCAGTCGCCGCCGGGCGCGACGAAGCCGGCGCCGGCGCAGGAGCCGGGGACGAGCCGGAAG
>CAZNIX010000250.1:0-7400 GCA_964573125.1 uncultured Thermoanaerobaculia bacterium | reverse complement strand
TCCGGGGACCTCCGGTGTGCCGGCGGGCCGCACCGGCTCTTCCCGCGGCCGGAGGACCTCGCCGAGGCCGAGCTCGGCGCGATCGGGCTGACCCGCGCCCGCGCCGTGACGCTGCGCCGGCTCGCCGCCGCGACCGCCGCCGGCGAGGTCGCGTTCGACGGCGCGGTCGACGCCGAGGAGTTGGCGGCGCGGCTGGTCCGCATCCCCGGCATCGGCGACTGGACCGCGCAGTACATCGCGATGCGCGCGCTCGGCGCGCCCGACGCGTTCCCGGCCTCCGACCTCGGCCTGCTCAAGGCCGCCGGCGAGGGCGGCGCTAAGACCACTCCGGCGCGCCTGCGCCGGCGCGCCGAGGCTTGGCGCCCGTGGCGCGCCTACGCGGCGATCTGCCTGTGGACGCAACCGAAGTCAACGCAGTGAAAATGAACGACCACGAAAACCGAGAACGAAGACCGGAGAGGAGACTCCGATGACCCGAACCCTGATCGATACCCCGGTCGGCCCGGTGCTGCTCGTCGGCGACGAGGCCGGCCTGCGCGAGATCCGCTTCCACGGCGAGAGGTCGACGACGGCCGGCGCCGCGGGCAACGGCGGCGGCGGCGCGGTGGTCGCCGAGGCGGCGCGCCAGCTCCGCGCCTACTTCGCCGGCGAACGGCGCACGTTCGACCTGCCGCTCGCCCCGGAGGGCACGCCGTTCCAGCTCGCGGTGTGGCGGGCGCTGCGCGACATCCCCTACGGCCGCACCGAGTCGTACGGCGAGCTGGCGCGGCGCATCGGCCGCCCGAACGCGGTGCGCGCGGTCGGCGCCGCGAACGGCGCGAACCCGCTGCCGATCGTCGTCCCCTGCCACCGCGTGATCGGCGCCGACGGCAGCCTGACCGGCTACGGCGGCGGGCTGCCGATCAAGCAGGCTCTGCTCGAGCTGGAAGGGGCGGCGCCGGCGGCGGCGCCGGCGCTGCCGCTCGGGTGACGCGGCTATACTCCGCGCGATGAGACCCGACCAGTTCGTCGACCTCCTCGGCCGCGAGCGGGCGAGCGCGATCCTGCGCACCGACGACCGCGACGCCGCGGCGGCCGCGATGGCGGCGGCGGTCGCCGGCGGCTTCCGCGTGGTCGAGTTCACGCTCACGATCCCCGGCGCGTACGGCCTGATCGAGGAGTTCGCGGCGCGCCCCGGTCTCGTGGTCGGCGCCGGTACCGTGCTCGAAGTCGAGCAGGCGCGGCGGGCGGTCGCGGCGGGCGCGCGCTTCCTGGTCTCGCCGGTGGTCGACGAGGCGGTGATCGCGGCGGCGGCCGAACTGGGCGTGGCGGCGATGCCCGGCGCCCACACCCCGACCGAGATGCTGCGCGCCCACCGCGCCGGCGCCCAGCTCGTCAAGCTCTTCCCGGCGCCGGCCGGCGGCCCGGTCTGGCTGCGCTCGGTGCTCGCGCCGCTGCCGTTCCTCAAGGTCGTCCCGACCAACGGCGTCGACGCCGACAACGTCGCCGCCTGGCTCGCCGCCGGCGCCTGGGCCGCCGGCTTCACGACCCCGCTGTTCGACCCCGGCGACATGGCCGCCCGCCGCTGGCGGGGGATCGAGGAGCGCGCGCGAACGATCCTCGAGCGCGCCCGTCCGGCGCCCGTCGCGGTCTGAGAGCCCGGCCGCGCGCGCCGGAAGGGAGCCGCCCGATGCCCGTCCTCTTCTCCCCCGACGGCAGCCTGATCTCCCCGACCAAAGAGGCGACCGCCCAGGGCTTGCAGCCGGTCAAGATCGGCCAGCCGCTCGCGGTCGACCTGCGGACCTTCTATCCGGGTCCCTCGGTCAAGGAGTGGCGGAGCAAGGCGGAGTTCATGATCTCGTCCCGGGTGCGCATCGGCCCGGAGAACACGCCGCCGCCCGAGCGGGTCAACCTGATGGTCTACGACCACGCGTTCAAGCAACGGGCGCCGATCCAGGACCTGGGCGGCGACCGCTACGGCGACCTCATGCTCTCCTACACCAAGTCGTACACCGGCCACGACTTCAAGATCACGCTCCTTGGCATCGAGCTGGACGGCATCAAGAAGAAGCGCTTCCAGACCATCACCAGCACGCTCAAGGCGCTCGGCCCGCTCGCGCTCTTCGCCTCGGCCGCGCCGTACATCGCGGGCGCCGCGATCGTGGTCCAGGCCTTCGCCGTGCTCGCCAAGCTGTTCCAGCGCAACGACAAGGTGCTCGCGGTGCGCAAGGACTTCGAGTTCGGCCGCGAGGCGCGCCTCCAGGCCGGGCGCTTCCTGTTCTGGGACGGCGAGCCGGCGTGGCAGACGCTCTCGAGCAAGTACCGGCTCAGCGACGACAACCTGCTCGTCGCCCAGGGCTCGGGCGCCGCCTACACGGACCGGCCGTACTTCGTCGTCCGCGTCGAGGGCCGCGCGCGCGCCGGCTACGACGAGTTCGAGATCGGCGCCGAGTCGGCGCAGCTCCTCGAGGAGTGGGGCGACAAGGGCCGCGGCACGACCGTGCTCAACGCGATCACCGGCCTCGCGACCCAGGTCAACGACGCGAAACAGCTCCGCGAGATCAACGGGCTCTCCCGCGACCTCAAGAACGCGACCTCGGAGGAGCAGAAGGCGCTCATCAAAGGCAAGATCGACGCCCACGCCAAGCTCTTCTCGAAGGACAACAAGGAGCTGCTGGGCGAGCTGCTGAAGGGGATTCTCTAGCGCGCCGTCGTCCTGGAGACTCGGAGCGGCTTGCCCGGTGCGAGGGCGAACCCGCCGGGGGCGACCGGTTCGCGGGTTCGAGCTTGGAGCCGGATGGGTCAGCGGGCGTGAGCTACGCCGGCAACTCGTCCGGGGTTTCGACGGTCCTCTGCTCGAAGACCTCGCCGTCGTCGAGCCGCACCGCGGTCAGGCGCTGGCCCCAGACGCACCCGCTATCGAGCGCGAGCACGCCCTCCTCACGGTGGAACCCGAGCGCCGCCCAGTGGCCGCAGACGATCCGCCGGCCCGCGCTGCGCCGGCCGGGGACGCGGAACCACGGCACGCACCCGGCCGGCGCCTCTTCCGGCGGCCCGCTGTGCGGGCACGGCCGGCCCTCGGCGTCGAGCGTCCGCAGCAGCGTGAACGCGGCGAGCGCTTCGCGCAGCGGCTGCAGCGCGGGATCGTCGCCGGCCGGATCCGCGGGCCCACGGACCAGGAGCGCGTTGCGCAGCGGCCCGCCTAGCGCCGCCTCGACCCGGCGCGCCGCCGCCTCGGCGTCCTCGACCGTCCACCCGGGGAGGAACCCGCCGTGCACCATCACCCAGCCCTCCTCGCCCGGATCGCGGTGCACGAACGGCCGCGCTCCGAGCCACGCGGCCAGCTCGCCGCCGTCCTCCGCCGCCAGCACCGGCCCGAGCGTGTCGAGCCGCTTCGGCCGCGTCACCCCGGCGGCGAGCGCGAGCAGCCGCAGATCGTGATTGCCGAGCACGACCGCGAACCGCTCCCCCATCGCCCCCGCCGTCTCCCGCGCCCAGCGCAGCACCTCGAGCGACCGCGGCCCGCGGTTGACCAGATCCCCTACCAGCCACAACCGGTCGCGCCCGGCGTCGAACGGCAGCCGCTCGAGCAGCCGCCGCAGCGTCTCCCAGCAGCCGTGAATGTCCCCGACCGCAAACGTCGCCATCGCGGCCGACGATGGCGGATCGGGGCGGGGAAAGCAAACCCGGAGCCAGCCGATCTCGGGGACCACTCAACACGGCTGCCCTTCAACCGGCGGAAAGCGAAGACAGACGTCTGGCAGGAGGATGCCAGCCGTGAGGCGTTTCCGGGCAGAGTCCGGTCACAGGCAGTCGCAATAGCCCTCACAGTTGGTAATCGGTGCTCCGCAGGGGAGGCATATAGGGGCGGTCTCGTCCTCGCAGTGGTACACCCCTCGGCCCTGCTGCAAGAAGCAGTCGAGGTTCCGATTGCATTGCATATCAGGACAACTGTCCGGAGGGTTGTACATGAACAGGTACGCCGACTCTTCCTCAACAGAGGAGGCGGGCGCGCAGACGAGATCCGGTATCTCAACGGTCGCAGCCGGCACCACAGGAGCGATCTCGCCCCCAGGATTGCTGGCAGCGGTGAGGAGCGCAGCGGGTAGCAGCGCAGTGAGCGCAAACGCCAGACGCTTAGCCATGTTCATCTCCTCTGTCAGTCGTTCTTGTTTCTCTGTGTCCATGCGATAGAAGTTATTTGTTTACTCCGTACTATGTCAAGAGGTGGCTGAACGGCCTCAGGCAGCGGACTTCCGCCCCACACCCTGCCGGCGAGGGCGAGCGCTTAGGCGAGCGGCAGGAACCAGGGCCCCCGAGCCGGTCGCGCAAAGGAACGCGCGGGGCGCGGCGTTAGTCGCGCTTGCGCGGAGCCTCGCTCCGGTCCACGACCGGGACAACCTCGTCGGGCGGCGCTCCGGCTGTCAGCGGCCGGCCGCGGCCCGGTGCGAACCCTCCGACTCTGCGGTAGGCTGGCGCTCGCCATGCTCCGACTCCCCCGCTTCGATTACCGCCGCGCCGCCTCGGTGGACGAGGCTGTGCGCGTCCTGGTCGGCGAAGGCGCCGCCGAGGGGCGGGCGCGGGCGGTGGCGGGGGGCACCGATCTGTGGCCGAACATGAAGCGGCGGCATCAGAAGGCGGAGGTGGTGGTCGGGCTGATGGGGATCCCGGGGCTCGATCGGATCGCGGCCAACGGCGGCGTCTCGCTCGGGGCGACCGCGAAGCTCGCCGACATCGCCGCCCATCCGGCGGTGCGGGAGCGCTACCCGGCGCTGGCGCGGGCGGTGGCGTCGATCTCGTCGCCGCCCCTGCGCAACATGGGGACGATCGGCGGCAACGTCTGTGTGGACACCCGCTGCACCTACTACAACCAGACCGAGGAGTGGCGGCGGGCGATCGACTACTGCATGAAGGAGGCGGGGACGGTCTGCTGGGTCGCGCCCAGCTCGCCGCGTTGCTGGGCGCACTCGGCTTCGGATTCCGCTCCGATGCTCGCCGCGCTCGGCGCCCGCGTGCGGCTCGCCGGTCCCGAGGGCGAGCGCGAGATCCCGATCGCCGCGCTCTACCGCGACGACGGCATCGACTACCTGGCGAAGCGCCCGGACGAGCTGGTGACCGCGATCGAGCTACCCGCCGAGTCCGCCGCCGGGCGCTGCCGGCAGGCATTCTGGAAGCTCCGCCGGCGCGGCTCGATCGACTTCGCGGTGCTCTCGGTTGCCGCCGCGGTGTGGACCTCGCCGGACGGCATCGTCACCGAAGCCCGCCTCGTCCTCGGCGCGGTCGGCTCGCAGCCGGTCGCGGCCGAAGAAGCGGCGCAGGCTCTGATCGGCCGCCCGCTCACCGACGAGACGATCGCCGAAGCCGCCCCCCTCGCCCGCCGCCCGGCGACGCCGATGGACAACACCGACTTCCAGGCCCAGTGGCGCGGCGCGATGGTCGTCCACTACACCGAAGCCGCGCTCCGCGAGTGCGCCGGCCTGCCGGTCGCCCGCCCGGCGCCGAATCACCCGCGGTAGCGGAAGCGAGCACTGTCTGAGGGCCGCGGCGAGAGGCCGCGGCAGTGCATGCGGTCAGTCGTCCGCCGCCGGTCTCGGGTCTCCTGGGGAACCCGCTTCGCGGCCTCGCCCACGATCTCCAACGCGCGGACCACCGCGTACAACGTCTTGCGGTTCGCCGCCAGCTCGGCAGCCGACGACAGGCCCTCCGTGAACTCCGGCGCGAGACGCAGGTTCTCCAGCACATCGTCGAGGGAGACGCGGACGTCCCCTACGGCGCCGCCGCTAGACGCCCACGGGCTGCCAGGTCGCGACAAGGCTTCGCAGCTCCGGCTCGACCTCGGGCCAATCGTGGAGCATCGCCGGATCGAAGTCGGCGCCGTTGGGCCACACGAGAGTCTGCGCCTCGGGATCGAGCCGGACCTGGTCGAACACACGAGGGTCGGACAAAGGCCCGAACAGGTCGCCGGCGAGGACCGGTTGGAAGTCGATCATCTGGAAGGTGCCGTCCTCGAACACGACACGGAGGACGAACTCCGCGATCTTCTCGAAGGAGGTCACGCGATGAAGCTCGTGGCGCATGGTCTCCAAGATGACCGTTTACCCCGCGAAGATCTGCAGATCCGTCCCCACCGCGTCCGCCATCGCGAGCGCGCTCGCGAGGTCGGGGTGGCGGACCAGGACCCAGCCGTCGGAGAGGAGCGACTGCTTCCAGTTGCGGCGCGGGGCGCCGAGCGGGAGGAGGTCGACGGAGACGATGCCGGGGCCGAAGCGGGCGAGCAGGCTCTGGAGCCCGTCGATGCGGCGGATGCGGCCCTGGCCGCGGGCGCGCTTGAAGACGACCACGCTGTTGTAGCGGCGGACGACCGGCTGGCTGAAGCGGCGGTGGGCGACCGCCTCGGCCCAGCCGCGGTAGAGGTCGAGGTCGCAGGCGAAGTTCATGGTGTCGACGGTGCGCGCGCCCGGGGGGCGGGCGCCGATCTCGCCGAACACCGCCTCGCCGTCGGCCTTCAAGTACCACTCCATGTGCGAGAAGCCGGTGCGGAAGTCGAGCGCCTTCAAGACCGCCCGGCCCATCGCGCGGCCGGGGGCGAGTCGATCGGCCTCGACGTTGCGCAGCGCCACGGTCTGCGGGCTGATCCATTCGACGGTGCGCGCGACCAGCGGCCGCGGCCGGTACCAGCCGATGTTGAAGTAGGCGATCTCGCCGCCGATCGACACCGTGTCGAACGTGTACTCCTCGCCGTCGACGAACTCCTCGACGCTGACCTCGGGGACGTGGGCGAGGCGCGGCAGCACCGCCTCCAGCTCGCGCCCGTTGTCGATCCGATGAGTGTCGGCCGAGCCGGCGCCGGCGATCGGCTTGACGATCAGCGGATAGCCGATCGCCTCGGCGGCCTCGCGCACCGTGCGCACGGTCGCGGCGCGGGCGTGGCGCGGCGTGCGGACGCCGGCGCGGTCGAGCACCCGCTTCATCGCCTCCTTGTCGCGGAACGGCACGGTCTCCTCGACCGTCATCCCGGGCAGGCCGAGCGCCTCGCGGATGCGCGCCGCGACCAGCATCCCCGGCTCCCACAGGCACTCGACGCGGTCGAAGGAGACCTCGCGGTGCGCCTTGCGCGCCGCCGCGACCGCCTCCTCCTCGTCCCACAGCGAGGCGACCTGCAAGTAGCCGGAGAGCGCCCGGCGGACCGCTTCGGGCAGCGCCTGCGCCGGCTGGTCGCCGAGCCCCCAGACGCGCGCGCCGACCTCGGCCAGGCCGCGGCTGAACATCGGCATCTCGCCGGGGAAGCCGGGGGAGAAGAACAGGACCTTCATCGCCGCCCCCTCGTTCGCAATCGCGCTGTCGGCCTCATCTGAGGACTGCTCTTGGGCAAGGAGGTCCGTCCCGTGGGCGCTCCTCCCAGGCAGCCCTGAGCAAGCGCA
>CAZNIX010000249.1:0-7412 GCA_964573125.1 uncultured Thermoanaerobaculia bacterium | reverse complement strand
CGCGGCGCCGCGGCCGGCGAGGCGGCGCTGTTCGCCGACTTCCGCCGCGACGGTCTGCGCGCCGCCGCCCTCGCGACGCTCGCCGCGCGCGCCGCCGCCCCCGACGCCGAGCTGGTCGGCCACGACCTCAAGGAGCCGCTGCGCCTGCTCCCCGAGGGCGAGCGCTGCCGGGCGCGGCTCTTCGACACCATGCTCGCCTCCTACCTCGTGCGCGCGGCGGCGCATGGCCACAGCCTCGAGGAGCTGGCGCTCGAGCGCGCCGGGATCAAGGCGATGAGCGCCAAGGACGCCGGCTGGGAGCGCGACCAGCGGCCGGCGGTCGGCGACGCGCGCCTCGCCGCGCTCGCCGGCGAGCGGATCGGGCTCGTGCGGAAGATCGCCCCCGGCATGCGCCGGGAGCTGGGCGACCCCGGCGATCCGCAGGGCGGCGCGCTCGCCCGCCTCTACCGCGACGTCGAGGCGCCGCTGCTGCCGATCCTCCTCGGCATGGAGGAGACCGGGATCCTGCTCGACGTCCCCTACCTCGCGGCGATGTCGCGCGAGCTGGCGGACGAGCTGACCCGCATCGAGACCGCGATCTACGGCATCGCCGGCGAGACCTTCAACATCAACTCGCCGCAGCAGCTCGGGGCGCTGATGTTCGAGAAGCTCGGCTACCCGGTGCTCAAGCGCACCCAGAAGACCAAGAGCTACGCCACCGGCGCCGAGATCCTCGAGGAGCTGGCCGAGCGCGGCTTCCCGCTCGCCGAGCACCTCCTGCGCTACCGCGAGCTGTCCAAGCTCAAGTCGACCTACGTCGACGCGCTGCCGGCCATGGTGGCGGCCGACGGGCGGGTGCACACCCGCTACTACCAGGCGGTGGCGGCGACCGGGCGGCTGTCGTCGGCCAACCCGAACCTCCAGAACATCCCGGTGCGCACCGAGTTGGGGCAGCGCATCCGGCGCGCGTTCATCGCGCCCGAAGGGCGGCTCTTGCTGGTCGCCGACTACAGCCAGATCGAGCTGCGCGTGCTCGCCCACATCGCACGCGAGGAGGCGCTGCTCGACGCCTTCCGCGCCGGCGAGGACATCCACCGCGCGACCGCGGCGACCGTGTTCGGGGTGGCGCCGGCGCTCGTCACCGGCGAGCAGCGGCGCGCCGCCAAGACGATCAACTTCGGCATCCTCTACGGCATGAGCGCGTTCGGCCTGGCCAAGAACCTCAAGATCGGCACCCGGGAGGCGCAGGAGTTCATCGACGCCTACCTCGGCCGCTTCCCCTCGGTGCGCCGCTACATCGAGGAGACGCTCGCCGCCGCCGAGGCCGAGGGCAAGGTCTCGACCCTCTACGGCCGCGTGCGCTGGCTCCCCGACATCCAGAGCAAGAACCGCGCGCTGCGCGAAAACGCCCGCCGCATGGCGATCAACGCCCGCATCCAGGGCACCGCCGCCGACCTCCTCAAGAAGGCGATGATCGCCGTCGCCCGCCGCCTCGCCGCCGAGAGCCCGGAGAGCCGGCTGCTCCTCTCCGTCCACGACGAGCTGGTGCTCGAAGTCCCCGCCGCGGAGGCCGACGACGTCGGCCGCCTGGTCAAGACCGAGATGGAAGGCGTCGCCGCCCTCGCCGCCCCGCTCGCCGTCGACCTCGGCTCGGGGCGGAGCTGGTTCGACGCGAAGGAGTGAGCGCCACGATCGAGTACAAGGGCTACCTTGCGCGGGTCGAGTTCGACGAAGAGGCCGTGATCTTCCAGGGCGACGCCGTCAACACTCGCGCGGTCATCACGTTCCAGGCCCGGTCGGCCGACGCGCTCCAACGAGAGCTCGCAGCGTCGGTCGAGGACTACCTGGCGTGGTGCGCGGAGCGTGGAACCGCGCCGTGCTACTGTCCGTCCCGCAAACGGAAGGTCGGAGGGAGCCCGTGATCGACTGGCGGCAGCACCTCGTCTCTGACCCAGAGACGCGCGCGGGCCAGCTCAGCGCCCGCGGCACGCGGGTCCTGGTCACGAACACCCTCGACAGCCTTGCCGAGGGCGCGAGCCTCGACGAGGTTCTCGCGAGCTATCCGACGCTGCGCCCGGAACACGTCGACGCGGCGGTCGCCTACGCCGCCGAGCTGGCCCGGGAAGAGAGCCTCCCGTGCCTGGTCTTTTGAGGCGGTCCAAGCAGATGCCCCGACTGAACCCGGCTATCTTGAAGTGGGCACGCGAGACCGCCGGCTTGAGCGCGGACTCCGCGGTTAAGAAACTCGGTCTTCGCGACGCAAGAGGCGTCTCCGCCCTCGATCGTCTCAGTGCTCTCGAGAGCGGCGACGAGTTGCCCTCTCGCCCGCTGATCGTTCGTATGGCCAAGCAGTATCGTCGCCCCCTTCTGACTTTCTATTTGGATCAGATCCCACGCCTGGGGGAAAGAGGTCGGGACCTGAGATCTATCCAAGAACGTTCAACCGATGAAGAAGCGGTTCTCGATGCACTCATCAGAACCCTGCATGCACGCCAAAGCCTCTTGCGAGCTGCGATGGAGGACGATGATGATGCATCACCCTTGCCCTTTGTTGGATCAATGACCCGCGACGCGGGTGTGACAGCCGTTTTGGCATCGATAAAAGACACTCTAGGATTCCGACTTAGCGATTATCGACAAGAGCCCAACCTCGAGGCCGCCTTTAGGCGGCTCCGTGGCCATGTCGAGGCGGCCGGCGTCTTCGTGCTGTTGCAGGGTAACCTAGGTACCTATCACACGTCGCTTAGCGCAGAGACATTCCGCGGCTTCGCCTTGGCCGATCCTATAGCCCCCTTTGTTGTAATCAACGATGAGGACTCGCGCGCCGCCTGGCCTTTCACCTTGGTCCACGAGCTCGTGCATATATGGCTCGGACAGACAGCGATTAGTGGCGGTGCTCCCGAACAGGGCATCGAGAAGTTCTGTAACGATGTGGCATCGGAGTTTCTGCTGCCAAACGAGGAGGTAAAGCAGTTCCACGTAGGACATTCAGCGACCATCGAAGACCTGGAGCGTCAGGTCTCCGAGTTTGCTCGGCCGCGCCACGTCAGCCGAACGATGGTGGCTTATCGTCTCTATGCAGCCCGTTTCATTTCGGAACCCGTTTGGGAGCGCCTACGTCGCCGGTTCCGCGACCAGTGGATCGAGCAACGAGACAGGCGGCGACGTAAGGCGCGCGAAAGCGAGAAGGGTCCAAATTACTACATTGTTCGCCGGCATCGCCTCGGAGCGGGTCTGCTCGGGGTGACAGAGCGCCTACTCGATTCCCATGCGCTTCCGACGTCTAAGGTAGCCCAGGTCCTCGGTGTCAAGCCGCATCAAGTGCATGTACTTCTTGGGAATGCCAGGACAGCTCTGGCGTCCTAGGGGGGTTGCGATCCTATACCTTCTTGACGCGAATGTCCTGATTGATGCGAATCGGGACTATTATCCAATGGAGCGTGTCCCAGAGTTCTGGGAGTGGCTAGAGTACCATGGGGAGAAGGGCCAAGTGAAGGTACCCGTCGAGGTGTTTGAGGAGGTCAAGGATGGCGAGGACTCAGTAGCACGCTGGGTGAGGACGAGTCGAGTACGAGACCAGCTCATTCTTGGTGAGGAAGTTGACCGCGAGATCGTAACTGCTGTGGTTACTGCAGGCTACGCTGCCGACCTCACAGACGACGAGATTCTGAAGGTTGGCCGCGATCCGTTCTTGGTTGCCTATGGACTTGTTGGGCATCCAGAGCGATGCGTCGTTACGACAGAGGTCTCAAGACCGAGCCGGCAGAGAGCAAACCGTCACATACCTGACGTGTGTCGTGATTTGGGTGTGCCATCTTGCAACACATTCGAGCTGACGCGCGCGCTAGATTTCAGCACCAGATGGCGGCGAACCAGTGGGTGAACCTGTGCCCAAGCGCGCAGGCTTGTGTGAAGAACACCGGCTTGACGACCTTGATCGCGGGCTTCGCCGCGGTTAGCTCTGCCAGGCGCCGCCGCGCTTCGTGGAGGGATTGAGTGTCGGCAGGGTGGATTAGGGTTTCGGGTCTCCTGCTCACCCCGCCAACGGCAGCCGCACCGTGAACCGCGCCCCGCCCTCCGGGCGGTTGGCGGCGGTGATCGTGCCGCCGCTGCCTTCGACCACGGCGCGGGCGATGGCGAGGCCGAGGCCGGTGTGGCCGTCCTTGCCGCCGGGCTCGGCGGGGCGGTAGCTGAAGAAGCGGTCGAAGACGCGGTCGAGGTGCTCGCGCGGGATGCCCGGGCCGCGGTCGCTGACGGAGAGCACCGCCTCGCCGTCCTCGCGGCCGAGCGCGACCTCGATCGCGCCGCCGGGGGGCGAGAAGCTGAGCGCGTTGTCGATCAGGTTCTCGGCGACCTGGGAGAGCAGCTCGGCGGGGACGGCCACCGGCAGCGGCTCGGTGGGCGCGGCGAGCGCGATCGCGGCCGGCCGGCCGCCCTCGGCGGCGGCGCGCAGGCGGTAGCCGTCGACCACGGCGGCGAGCAGCCCCTCGAGCGGCACCGGCTTGGCGCCGGCGCTCCCCAGCTCGCCCTCGAGCTCGGCGTCGAGCGCGCTGATCTCGCGCACCGCCGAGAGCAGGTGCTCGAGGCGCGCGCACTCGCGCTGGATCACGCCCAGGAAGCGCTCGCGCTCGGCGGGGTCGTCGATCTCGGGGAGCATCTCGGCGGCGCTGCGGATCGAGGTCAGCGGGTTCTTGAACTCGTGCGAGAGGTCGGCGGCGAACGACTCGGTCAGCCGCGAGCGCTCCTCGAGCCGCCGGGTCAGCTCGGCGAGCGCGCGCGCGAGGTCGCCGATCTCGTCGCGTCGCGCCGAGCCGCCGAAACGGCCGCGCAGCCGGCCGCGGCGGTCGACCAGGGCGCGCGACTCGTCGCCGAGCCGCCGGAGCGGCTTCGCGATCGTGGTCGCGACCACCAGAGTCAGCAGCACCGCCGCCGCCACCGAGGCGAGGAAGACGCGGAAGATCCCGAGCCGCACCGCGGCCAGCGCGGCGAGCACGCGCGCCGTCGACTGCGAAACCAGCGCCGCCCCGACCACCCGCTCGCCGTCGGTGATCGGGATCGCGCTGTGGAGCGTGGTCACCGCCCGGCCGGAGGGGCCGGCGCCGACCCGCACGTCGGCGCCGTAGCGGCCGGCGAGCGCCTCGCGCACCGCCCGCCCCGCGAGCGGCGCTCCGGCCTCGGCGGGGGAGTAGAGGCCGCTTTCGACCGCCGGCGGCACCGCCGCCGGCTTGAGCGCCCGGTAGAGGCGGTTGAGCACGGTGCCGAGCCGGTAGAGCGGGCTCGCCCGCGGGCCGGCCGGCGGCGGCTCCTCTTCGCCGGGCTCGCGGCGGGGCCCGTGGAGGCTCGAGTCGGCGAGCACCCGGCCCTCGGCGTCGAGCACCCGCAGCCGGGCGTCGACCCGGCGCTCGAGCTGGACCAGGAGGCGCTCGGCCTCGGCGGCGTCGAGCTCGCTGCGGCCGGAGAGCGCCGCCGCCAGGAGCCGCCCCTGCTGCACCATCGAGCGCTCCTGGAAGTCGAGGAGCTGGCGCTCGTAGGTGCCGAGGTAGAGCAGGCCCGCCGCGGGCAGGAAGACGAGCAGGACGTTGAACGCGAGCAGGCGGAGCGAGAGCCGCGAGACCCCGCGCGCGGCGCGCTCGCGCCAGCCGCTCCCGCCCGCCGGACGCTCGCTTCTCCCACGCCGAGGAGGTCGCGAAGGCGGCACGAGACGCGGCGGCGGGCTCGCCGGCTGCGCGCCGGCGGCGCCGATCGCCGTCGGCCCGGCGACGCCGTCGGCGCCGGTCCCGGGACGCTCGGCGGCCGGCACGGCGCTCATGCCTCGGCGGCGCTCCCGGCCGCGTCGCGCCAGCGGTAGCCGAGGCCGTAGACGGTCTCGATCGGGTCGCAGGCCGGGTCGGCCTCGACCAGCTTCTTGCGCAGCCGTTTGATGTGGCTGTCGATCGTCCGTTCGGAGACGTAGGTGTCGTGCGGGTAGCCGTCCTCGATCAACTGGCGCCGGGTCTTGACGTGCCCCGGCCGGCGCGCGAGCGCGTGCAGGATCAGGAACTCGGTCACGGTCAGCGGCAGGGCGCCGCCGTCCCAGCGCGCCTGGTAGCGGTCGAGGTCGAGCTCGAGCGGGCCGAGCACCAGCACCTGGGCGTCGGGCGCCGCGCGCCCGACGAGCGCCAGCCGCCGGAACAGCACCTTGACCCGGGCGATCAGCTCGCGGAGGGAGAACGGCTTGCACAGGTAGTCGTCGGCGCCCAGCTCGAGGCCGAGCACGCGGTCGAACTCCTCGTCCTTGGAGGTCAGAAACAGGATCGGCATCGCCTCGGACAGCCCGCGCAGCCGCCGGCACAGCTCGAGCCCGTCCATGCGCGGCATCAGGATGTCGAGCACCGCGAGGTCGGGGAAGCCCGCCCCCGGCTTGCGCGCCGCGGCGCCGAGCGCCTCCCACGCCGCGGCGCCGTCGGCGTAGGCGTCGACCAGGTAGCCCTCGCGGCGGAGCGCGAAGCCGACCGTGTCGCGGATGTTCTGCTCGTCGTCGACCAGCGCGATGCGGCCCAGGGCGCGTTCGCTCATGGCGGTCCTCCGGCCCTGAGTGTAAGGAGGAACCCCCCGGCCGGCAAGCGGTTTCCGCCCGCGGCGCGCCGTGCCCGACGGCCGCCACATTCCGCCCCGCGGACGCCCCGGGCGGGGTCCGGAAGCGGCGCAATCGGCGTCGCCGGGCCGCGGAGACGCCCGATCGGCCGTCCCGCCCGGTGGCTGCGACGACGCGACTCGGAGCCGGCAGGAACGCGCGGGACGCCGGCGCGTCTAGTGGCTCGGCGACTCGTTCATCTGCTCGACGCGGGCGCGCGACTCGGCGAGCGGCGGCACGCCGTGGGCCTCGCGCTCGGCGTCGGTCACGGCGTCGGTGTCGATCGGCTCGAGCGACCAGCGGCCGTCCTCGCCCGTGCGGAACTGGGTGCCGTAGATCTGCGGCTCGCCGCGGCTGTGGAGCCAGCGGTCGTGGGCGGCGGCGGCCAGCCACCGGGCGAGGGAGTAGTCGGGATCGAGCTCGGCCGCCTTGCGCGCCAGCGCCTCGGCGCGCGCGTAGTCCGCCGTCTCCTCGCCGTGCTGGAAGATGAACGCGGCGTGGAGGAAGTCCTCGGGCTCCTTGGCGCCGCCGGCGTCGAGGATCTCGGCCGCGCGCCGGCGCCGCGCCTCGTCGCGCGGCGTGACCACGGCCCAGTCGATCGGCTGGCTCCGGTCCGCCTGGTCCTCCTCGAACATCCTCAGCAGCTCGCCGTCGACGCGGGCGGCGAACGCGCGGTCGGCGGCCTCGACCGCGGCGACCGCCGCCGGCCAGCGCGGGTGGTCGTGGAGCGCGGCGAGGTCGGCATCGGCGCGAAGGTGCTCGACGTCGCGCAGGCCGGCCTCGGCGGCGCGCGCGAGAAGGGCGAGCGCGCGCTCGGCGG
>CAZNIX010000248.1:0-7421 GCA_964573125.1 uncultured Thermoanaerobaculia bacterium | reverse complement strand
AGCGGCCGCAGCGCCCCGAGGTCGGGCGCGCCGAGCGCGGCGGCGGCGAGAAGCGCCAGGCCGGCGGCGGCGAGCAGGGCCGCGAAGCCGGGGTCGGCGCTCGCGAACGGCAGCGGCGCCCACAGCAGCAGCAGGGCGAGCGCGACCGCCGGCAGGTGGCGCGAGGGATGCCGTAAGATGCGCGCAACGCCCCCCGGTTCGGCCCGATCGGAAGCCCGAGGAGAGTCCATGCGATCGAATGCCAAGCTCTGCCGCCGCTCTGGTGTCGGACCGTCCCATCCTACTCGCTGAAGAGTACCCCGGGCTTGGTCGAGAACCGCCATCCAGGCCTGGCCGCCCCGCGCGACCGAGGACGACTCCGTCTCCGGCTGGCGATCGTCCTCGTCGGGGCGACGGTTTTCTACCTCTGGGCCTGGCGGGACGGGCCGTACGTCGGCGGCGACACGCCCGGCTATCTGGCGGTCGCCGAGGACCTCGAGGACTTCCATCTCGAGGAGCTGCCCCTGCGGACGATCGGCTACCCCCTCTTGCTCAGACTCCTCGGCGTCTCCTCCGGGGACGAGGTGCGGGTCCTGCTCGTCCAGTTGGCGCTCCACATGGTCGCCGTCCTGCTGCTCGCGGGGCTGCTCTACGAGCTGCGGCTCCCGCACGGGGTCGTCTTCGCTTTCGCGATCCTCGGGGTCCTTCCGCCGTACGCCCAGATGGCGTCGTTCGTTCTCTCCGAGACCCTCTGCGAGTTCCTGCTCGTCGTCGGGCTCGTGCTGGCGGTCCGCTGGCTCGCGTTCGAGGCCTCGATGCTCGGACTCGCCGTCGCCGGCTTGGCGCTCGCGATGTGCGCGCTGACGCGGCCTCTCTATCAGTTGCTCCCGTTCGCACTGGCGCTCGTCGCACTGCTCTCGCTGAGCTTCAAGCCGATGAGACGACACCGGAGGAGGGTGGTGATCGCGGCGCTCGTGCTGCCCTGCGCGACGCTTCTCCTGGTCGGAGGGGTCGGCCTGAGCAACCGCGCGCGCTTCGGCGCGAGCGCCTCGCCCCTCCTCGCTTTCGCGCTCTCGGCGCGCCTGGCGACCTACATCGAGTACGCGGACTTCGAGCGCGAGGAGGTCGAGGAGATCCTCGTCCGGCACCGGGATCGGGCCCTGGTCTCGACGCGCCATCACCGTGACGAGGGCTACATCTTCGAGGCCTTTCCCGAGCTGGTCGAGGCCCACGGCGGAGACGAAGCGGCGGCGGTTCGCGAGCTGATCCGCCTCAACCTGAGCGTCGTTCGCCGCGAGCCGCGGAGCTACCTCCGCGCAGTCGCCTACTCGCTGCCGCGCTTCTGGGAGCCCTACTCCACCGACGTCGCCGGGATGCGATCCCCCTTCCTGGCCGCGGTCTGGATCGTAGAGCAGTGGGTCGTCGCCGCCGCGTTCTTCGCCCTCGCGGCGATCGGCTGCGCCCTCGCGGCGTGGAGCCGGACTCTCGGCGACGATCGGCGCCGGCGGCTCACCGACTCGATGGCGCCGATCGGGTCGCCGCACTTCTGGTCGCTCTCGCTCTTTCTCACCGCCGTCGTTTACAACCTGGGTCTGTCCGTGACGATCGGCGTCGGCGTGCCGAGGTATCGCACGCCCACCGATCTCGTCGTCCTGGCTTCGATCGCGATCGGCCTCGGCGCCCTCGATCGCGTGCAGCGCCGCCTCAAGGCCGGTCTCGACGAGCGATCGCCCGAGCGCCGGCCGGTGGGCCGCGCGATGCCGTAAGATGCGCCGCGCGTCCCGTGGTCCGGCCCGCTCGGAAGCCCGAGGAGAGTCCCCATGCGATCGCCGCGCAGCTCCGCCGCCGCCCTGGTGGCGTTCGCCGCCGTCATGGTCCTCGCCCCGGGCCGGGCGGCGCGGCCGGCGTGGGGCCAGTTCCCGCAGTACACGCCGCCGGGCGGCGCGAACGAGCCGAGCCTCGACCCGGAGACCGCGATCGAACAGGCGCTCGAGGACGCCCGCTGGCGGCTCGGCCCGGTGCGCCTCGCGCCCTGGATCGGGATCTCCCAGCTCGCCTACGTCGACGACGTCTTCGGCGGTTCCGCGCGCGGCGACGGAGGGGACGAGGGCAAGGTGTCCGACTTCACCGCCACCGTCGGCGCCGGCCTCACCGCCTATCTGCCCACCGGCCCCGACGTCTACTGGCTGGCCGAGGCCACCCCGCAGTACGTCGCCTGGCAGGAACTGTCCGAGCGCCGCCAGGCGATCGGCCGTTACGGCGCCGGCGTGTTCGCGTTCTTCAACCGCCTGACCCTGCGCGTCCGCGCCGGCCGCGAGGACGAGCAGCGGTTGTTCAGCTCCGAGTTCCCGCAGCCGGCGGTCGGCCGCCGGGAGCACGTGGCGGCCGACGCCGAGCTGCGCCTGACCGGCAAGATCGGGCTCTTCGCCCACGGCGAGCGCGCCGAGGTCAGCGACCGGACCGCGGGCGCCGAGGAGGAGCCCGAGCGCGCCGGGTTCGCCGCGCTCGACCGCGGCGAGCGGCGCTACCGGTTCGGTCTCCGCTACCGGCCGACCGAGCGGGTGCGCATCGGCCTCGGCGTCGAGCGCACCGAGCTGGAGAGCGACGACGCGGCGCGCCCGCTGTCCAACGAGGGGACGGCGCCGGTCTTCGAGCTGGCAGCCGAGGGCAACAAGCTGAGCCTCGGTTTCGACTTGACGCTGCTCGAGCTCGAGCCGGTCGGCGCTTCGCAGTTCGCGCCCTACGACGAGCTGGGAGGATCGTTCCGCGGCGCGCTCGCGCTCGGCGCCCGCACCCGGCTCGAGGTCTACGGCTCGTCGTTCCCGGTGCTGTCGCTGGCGCCCGACTACTCGGCCTACGAAGAGCGGCGGTTCGGGCTCGGGCTCGGCGGCGATTTCGGCTCCCGCACCCGCATCCGCCTGTTCGCCGACCAGGGCGAGAACCGCTATCGGCCGATCGGCACCGGCATCCCCGAGCGCGCCGACGACGTCAGCGCGGTCGGCGCCGAGCTGCGCTTCGCCGTCACCCGCTCGCTCGCGATCGACATTCGTGCCGAGTCGCTCGAGGTCGACTCCGACCTCGAGGGGCAGGACCGCGAGATGACCCGGGTGCTGACCGGGATCACGCTCAGCACTCCGCGGCTGCTCTGGCGGTAGGCGGCGCGGCGTCGGCGCGGCGCCCTCGACTCGCGCCCTCCGCTGAGCTAAGATCTTGCGAATGCAGCACCTAGGGAGACCTCTCGCAGTTGCTGGCATGGCGATGTCTCTCTCGGTCCTCGCGGCCGGGGGGGCGGTCGCGCAGACGGCGACCTCGCGACCGCTGGCGCCGGCCGAGCGCGCCCCGGCGGCCCCCGAGCGCGCGGCCGCGCCGGCGCGGTCGGAGTACCGGATCGGGGCGCGCGACCTGCTCGAGATCAAGGTTTACGAGGTGCCGGAGCTGAACGTCCGCCAGCGGGTGTCGGAGACCGGGACGATCGGACTGCCGTTCATCGGCGAGATCGCGGTCGCGGGCTACACCCAGACCCAACTGGTGGCCGAGCTGCGGCGGCTGCTCGAGTCCGAGTACGTCGAGCGCGCGACGGTGACGGTCGATCTGCTCGAGCTGCGCTCGCAGCCGATCACGATCCTCGGCGCGGTCGGCCGGCCGGGCGAGCTGGGGTTCTCCGGCCGGTGGCGGCTGCTCGAGGCGATCGCCGCCGCCGGCGGCCTCGCCGGCGGGCACGGCGACGACATCCAGATCCTGCGCCGGGCCGAGAACGGACTCTCCGACCAGATCGTCATCAGCGCCCGCGACCTCCTCGAGCGCGGCGACCCGACGGTCAACCTGCCGCTCTACTCGGGCGACCTGATCACGGTCGAGCGGAGCGTGCCGGTCCACGTCTACTTCCTCGGCGAGGTGCGCCAGCCCGGGACGCTCGAGTTCGCGAGCACCGAGAAGCTGACGCTGCTGTCCGCGATCGCGCGCGCCGGCGGGCTCTCCGAACGGGCGTCGCCGAAGATCCAGATCCGCCGCCCGGCGGCCGACGGCGGCACGATCCTGATCGACGCCCACTACCGGCGCATCCTCGCCGGCGAGGAGCCCAACCCCGAGCTGCGCGACGGCGACATCGTGGTCGTCAAGGAGTCGTTCTTTTGACCGCTCCGTCGCTCCTCCTCGACGACGAGCCGCACCCGCCCGCGGGCGGCCCCGACTTCGACCTCGGCGAGCTGCTCGGCCGGCTGCGCCGCCGCTGGCGCCTGATCGCCGGCGTCGCCGGCCTCGTGGTCGCGGTGTCGCTCCTCCAGTACCACCTGACGCCGCCGGCGTTCCGCGCCCAGACCACGATCCAGATCGAGCGCCGGAACCTGTCGCCGTTCGCCAACAGCCAGACGCCGTGGCTCGAGAACTGGTGGAACATGGAGTACTACCCCACCCAGTACGCGCTGCTCGAAAGCCGCGGCCTGGCCGAGGCGGTGGTGCGCGCGCTCGACCTGGTCAACGACCCGGCGTTCAACCCCGGAGTGGCGCGCCGCGCCGGCGCGGGGGCGCCGACCGCGGCCGACGACGAGGCGGTGATCGGCCGGCTCGCCGACCGCCTGCGCGGCGGGCTCGCGGTCGACCCGCAAAAGGGCACCCAGCTCGTGCGGCTGTCCTACGTCGCGGCCGATCCGGCGTTCGCGGCGCGGGTGGTCAACGCGTTCGCCCAGGAGTTCATCGCCATGGGCATCTCGTCGCGCTCGCAGACGGTGACCCGGGCCTCCGGGTTCCTGAGCCAGCAGATCGAGCAGCTCAAGGACGAGATCCAGGAGCGCGAGCGGGAGTATCAGGAGGCCAGCCGCTCGAGCGACGTCGTCGATCCCGACCCGGCGTCGAGCGTCACCCGCCAGCGGCTGCAGTCGCTCAACGACGACTACATGCGCGTGGTGCGCGAGCGCATCCAGAGCCAGGCCGGCTCCGAGGAGCTGCGCGACACCCCGGCGGAGCAGGTCGCCGACGCCCATTCGAGCGGCCTGGTCGCCTCGCTGCGCCAGGAGCTGTCCGACCTCGAGCGCGAGTACGACACCCAGCGCCAGAGCTTCAAGCCCGACTGGCCGCCGCTGGTCGAGCTGGCCGGGCGGATCGAGCAGAGCCGGCGCCACCTCGACGAGGTGGTCGCGCGCGAGGCCGAGCAGGCGATCTCGGCCGCCGCCGCGGAGCTCCAGACCCTGCGCCGCCAGGAGGGCAAGCTCGCGGCCGAGATCGAGCGGGTCAAGGAGGAGGCGCGCGACCAGAACCTGGCCGCGGTCGGGGTCGCCAACCTGCGGGTCGAGATCGACAGCCGCAAGGAGCTGCTCGACCAGCTCCTGCGCCAGCAGTCGGAGACCGCGGTCGCGCTCAACCTCAGCACCCGCGACGCCGGCGAGGAGAGCAGCAACGTGCGCGTGATCGAGAAAGCGCTGGTGCCGCGGGGCAAGTTCCGTCCCGACCTCACCCGCAGCCTGGCGCTCGGCCTCTTCGGCGGCCTCTTGCTCGGCATCGGCGGCGCGGTCCTGCTCGAGTTCCTCGACCGCACGATCAAGAGCGAGAGCGAGCTGGAGCGCGTGCTCGGGCTGCCGGTCCTGGCGGTGATCCCCGACCTCGGCGAGAGCCGCGGCTCCTACGGCTACGGCTACGGTTACGGCCGGCGGCCCGCGGCGCCGGCCGAGCCGAAGCCGCCGGCGCGCGGCCGGTGGGTGGAGAAGAAGCGCCCCGAGCCGGTCGAGCTGGCGCCGCACACCCGGCCGCGGCAGCTCATCTCCGAGGCCTACCGCTCGCTGCGCACCGCGCTCCTGTTGTCCTCGGCCGAGGAGCTGAAGGTGGTCGCGATCACCTCGGCGGTCGCCGGCGAGGGCAAGACCGCGACCACCGCCAACCTCGCGGTGGTGCTCGCCCAGCTCGGCCGCCGCGTGCTGGTCATCGACGGCGACCTGCGCAAGCCGCGCCAGCACCAGATCTTCGGCCTCTCCAACCGCGAAGGGCTGGTCAGCCATCTCGCGCGCCAGGTCGGGGCCGACCGGCTGACGGTCGCGACCCAGATCCCCAACCTGCACCTCGCGGTCGCCGGCCCGATGCCGCCCAACCCCTCGGAGCTGCTCGCCTCCGAGCGCATGCGCGAGCTGATCGCCCACGCGCGGCGGCAGTTCGACGTCGTGCTCATCGACTCGCCGCCGGCCCTCGCGGTCACCGACTCGGTGATCATCGGCTCGATCGCCGACGGCGTCGTGCTCTGCTTCCGCGCCGGCCGGGTGCTGCGCGAGGAGGTGCGCGCCTGCCGCGAGCGGCTGACCCGCGCCGAGGTCCGCGTGCTCGGCGCCGTGCTCAACCGCCAGCGCCCGAAGGGCGGCCGCGATCTGCGCTACAAGGGCTACGCCGAGACCTACGGCGAGCAAGCCGAGACCGCCCACACCGCGGCCTGATCGCCGGCCGGCCCGCCCCGCAGGACCGACGGAGCTCCGATGATCGACCTCCACTGCCACGTGCTGCCCGGGATCGACGACGGCGCGGCCGACCTCGCCGAGGCGGTCGAGATGTGCCGGCTCGCCGCCGCCGACGGCGTCGAGGTGCTGGTCACGACCCCGCACCAGCGCACGGCGTCGTGGGAGAACCTCGATCCCGGGGCGCTCGCGGCGCTGCGCGCGCGCCTCGCCGAGGCGGCCGGCGGGCGCCCGGAGCTGCTCGCCGGCGCCGAGGTGCGGGTCGACTCGGAGCTGCTCGACGACCTCGCCCGGCCGGGCCTCGGCGGCGTCCTGCCGCTCGCCGGCTCGCGCTACCTGCTGCTCGAGCTCGATCGCGCCGACCCCGCGCCGCCGGTCGAATCGCTCGCCCACGAGCTGGCGCTCGCCGACTGGACGCCGATCTTCGCCCACCCCGAGTTCATCCCCGCGCTCGGCGACGACCCGGCGCTCGTGCACCGGCTGGCGGACGCCGGGGCGCTGTTCCAGGTCACCGCGACGAGCGTCGCGGGCGCGGCCGGCGCCGCCGCCCGCGCGCGCTGCCACCGCCTGCTCGACGAGGGGCTGGTGCACTTCGTCGCCAGCGACTGCCACGGCGTGGACTGGCGGCCGCCCGGCCTCTCGCGCGCCCGCCGCGTGCTCGCCGCCCGCTGGGGCGAGCAGACCGCGCAGGCGCTGACCGCGGACAACCCGCGGGCGGTGATCGAGCACCGGCCGCTCGCGGTCGCGGCGCCTTCCGCCGGCCGCTGAGTCCGCACCCTCCTAGAATCGACGTTGCGATGAGCTACCGCACGCGGCCGTGCGCCGTCTCCGCGGCCCTGGCCGGCGCCCTCGCGCTCGCCGTAGCGGCGCCCGCCCGCGCCGCCGACCCCTTCTACGAGCAGCGCCTGCGCGAGGGGCGCGAGGCGCTCGAGCGCGGCGCGCCGGCCGAGGCGGTGCGCCCGTTGCGGCTGGCCGCGTTCGGCCTGCTCGACGAGCCCGAGCGGCTCGCCG
>CAZNIX010000247.1:5707-7445 GCA_964573125.1 uncultured Thermoanaerobaculia bacterium | reverse complement strand
CCGCCCAGGAGCCAGCCACCTCCACGACCGCCCGCCGCGAGCCCGCGCCGGCCCCCCGCGTGCGGGTCGGCGATCTCGTCCAGGCCGGCCCCGGCGTGGTGCCGCCCAAGCTTGTCAGCATCGACAAACCGGAGTATCCTCCGATCGCCCGGCGCATGCAGGTCGAGGGCGATGTGGTGCTCTCGGTCCTGGTCGACGAGAACGGCGCTGTCGTCGACGTCCGCATCCTCGAACGCGTGCGCCAGAACGTCGGCATCAACGAGGCGGCGGTCAACGCCGCGCGCGGGGCGAAGTACCAGCCCGCCACCAAGGACGGCGTGCGGGTGAGGATGTGGACCAGCCTACGACTGCCATTCAGAATCTGACGACTCTGACGACTCTGACGACGACTCAGACTCCGACCACTGGATCAGTGACCACTGCTCAGACGGTGACGCGGCGCGCGACGAGCGCAAGGAGCGCCGCCGCCGCGCGGCAGGGCGGGAGAACGGAATGAGCCTGACCGAACAGCAGCGACAGTTCTACGACAACACCCGCCACGTCACCCGACAGGAGATCGAAGAGCTGGACCGCCAGATCGAGGAAGAGCTGGCCAAGGTCAAGGACCGCCTGGCCGAGCTGCAGGCGGCGAAGAAGGCGGCGCGCCAGATGTACGACGCCGCCTGCCTGCGCCTCGGGGTCGCCAACGATCTCGAAGACCAGGACGAAGAGGCGGCGGAGGTCTAGCGGCCTCCGCGCCATGGCCTGGTTCACGAAGAAAAAGAAGGTCCGGCCGGTCCGCTCCGGCCAGCGCAGCCCGGTGCCCGAGGGGCTGTGGGTCAAGTGCGAGGGGTGCAAGGAGGCGATCTACTCCAAGGACCTCGAGGCGAACCTCCGGGTCTGCCACCGCTGCGGCTACCACTTCCGGCTCGACGCCGACACCCGCATCCGCCAGCTCCTCGACGAGGACGCGCCCGAGGAGCTGTTCCACCGGGTGGCGCCGACCGACCCGCTCGGCTTCCGCGACACCCAGCGCTACAAGGACCGGCTCAAGAACTACCAGCAGGCGGTCGGCGAGAAGGACGCCGTGATCGTGGTCGAGGGGCACCTCGACGGCATCCCGGTGATCCTGGCGGTGATGAAGTACCACTTCATGGGCGGCTCGATGGGGTCGGTCGTGGGCGAGAAGATCACCCGCGCGGCCGAGCGCGCGCTCGACCGCGAGCGGTCGCTGATCGTGGTCTCGGCTTCCGGCGGCGCGCGCATGCAGGAAGGAGTGCTGTCGCTGATGCAGATGGCGAAGATCGCGGCCGCGCTCGCGCGGCTGCGGGAGGCGCGGGTGCCGTACCTGTCGGTGCTCACCGACCCGACGACCGGCGGCGTGACCGCCTCGTTCGCGATGCTCGGCGATCTCAACGTCGCCGAGCCGGGCGCGCTGATCGGGTTCGCCGGGCCGCGGGTGATCGAGCAGACGATCCGCGAGAGTCTGCCCGAGGGCTTCCAGCGCAGCGAGTTCCTGCTCGAGCACGGCTTCCTCGATCTGGTCGTCGAGCGCGCCGAGCTCAAGCCCACCCTGGCGCGCTGCCTGCGCCACTTCCTTGGTTAGTCGCTGCGACGACCACCGGGCCGGGCGGCGGGAGACCCCCTCCCTCGCGCTTGCCTGCGCTCAGGTCCGGGCCGGGCGGGGGCAGGCCCCCTCCCTCGCGCTTGCCTGCGCTCAGGTCCGGGCCGGGGGGGGGGGGGGGGGCCGGCCCGCCCC
>CAZNIX010000247.1:277-5697 GCA_964573125.1 uncultured Thermoanaerobaculia bacterium | reverse complement strand
AGCTTGCCATGCGCTCGCTCAGAGCTGCTCCGGAGGGGGCCTCCCACCGCCCGGCCCTTTTTGCCGTCCGGGGAGCGGGCTGCTCGAGCGTTGGTGCCGAGCTGGGCGGAGAGGGTGGGTGAAAGGTGGCGCTACCGAAGGAGGCGGCGGAGGCGCTGGCGCGGCTCGAGCTGTTCGGGATCAACTTCGGTCTCGAGCGGACGGCGCGGCTGCTCGCCGAGCTGGGTGATCCGCAACGCGGCCTGCCGTCGGTGCTGGTGGCGGGGACGAACGGTAAGGGATCCGTGGCGGCGACGCTGGAGTCGATCGTCCGCGAGGCGGGGTATCGGACCGGGCTCTACACCTCGCCGCATCTCGAGGAGGTCGAGGAGCGACTGATGATCGCTGGGCGGGCGGTCGCGGGGGAGCGGCTGGGGGCGTGGGTGCTGGCGGCGATCGCGGCGGCGGAGCGGGTGCTCGACGGGCCGCCGACCTACTTCGAGGCGCTGACCGCGGCGGCGTTCGCGGAGCTGGCGGCGGCCGGCGTGGAGCTGGCGGTGCTCGAGGTCGGGCTCGGGGGGCGGCTCGACGCGACCAACCTCGCCGAGCCGATGCTGTCGCTGATCACCCCGATCGCGCTCGAGCACCGCGCCTGGCTGGGCGACACCGCGGCGGCGATCGCGAGAGAGAAGGCGGGCATCCTGCGCCGCGGCCGGCCGGCAATCGCCTGGGGCGGCGAGCCCGACGCAGAGAGCGCGCTGGCGGCGGCTGCCGCGGAGATCGGGGCCGAGCTGACCTTCGGCGATCGGTCATGCGCGATCGAACGGGTCGAGCCGCTGGGCTGGGAGGGGCAGCGGCTGATCCTCGACACGCCACGGATCGCGCTCGCCTCCGCCGTTGACCGCGGTGCGGGCATCGGCCCCGCGGGCTCCCCGCCGAGCACGCGCCACGAGCTGGTCACGCCGCTGCTCGGCGCCCACCAGGCGTCCAACGTCGCCCACGCCGTGCTCGCCGCCGAGGCGCTCGCCGGCCTCGGCTTGCCGCGCATCGACGCCGCCTCGATCGCCCGCGGCGTCTCCCGCGTCCGCTGGCCCGGCCGCCTCGAGCCGGTCCCGCTCCCGCCCGGCGCCGGCTCCCGCCGCGTCTTGCTCGACGCCGGCCACAACCCCCACGCCGCCGCCGCCGTCGCTGCCTTCCTCGCCACCCTCGCCGCCCGCGGCGAGGGTCCGGTCGACCTCCTCCTCGGCCTCCTCGCCGACAAGCAAGCCGAGGCGATCGTCCCCCCGCTCGCCGCGCGCACCCGCCGGGTCATCCTCACCCTCCCCCCCCACCCCCGCGGCCGCGACCCCCACGACCTCCTCCCCTTCGCCCCCGCCGCCGCCGTCGAGCCCGACCTCTCCCGCGCTCTCGACCACGCCCTCGCTGCCGCCCCCGACACCCTCCTCGTCACCGGCTCCTTCTACCTGGTCGGCGCCGTGCGGCGGTGGCTGCGAGAGCGGTTCGGGACACCGGTCCAGACGATCTAGCGCAGGATCCTCAGCGCAGGAAAGCCCGGGATGAGGACAACGCGTCGTACAGCGGGAAGCGCGCGCACAGCTCGCCCACACGCTCCCGCACCGCCTCGGCCACCCCCGCGTCCTCGGGCGCCGCGAGCGCCTCGTCGATCAGGTCGCCGATCGCGTCCATCTCGCCCTCGGCCATGCCGCGGGTGGTCACCGCCGGGGTGCCGATGCGGATGCCCGAGGCGATCAGGGGCGGGTTGGCGTCGAACGGGATCGCGTTCTTGTTGACCGTGATCCCGGCCGCCTCGAGCGCCGCCTCCGCCAGCTTGCCGGTCAGGCCACGGGAGGCGACGTCGAGCAGGAACAGGTGGTTGTCGGTGCCGCCGGAGACGATCCGCCAGCCGCGCCCGGCGAGGCGGGCGGCGAGGTGCTGGGCGTTGGCGACGATCTGCCGCTGGTAGGCGCCGAACTCGGGGCGGAGCGCCTCGCCGAACGCCACCGCCTTGGCCGCGATGACGTGCATCAGCGGCCCGCCCTGCAGACCCGGGAAGACCGCCTTGTCGATCGCCTGGGCGTGCTCGGCGGTGCACATCACCAGCCCCGCGCGCGGGCCGCGCAGGGTCTTGTGGGTGGTGGTGGTGACGAAATGGCAGTGCGGCACCGGCGAGGGGTGGAGGCCGGCCGCGACCAGGCCGGCGATGTGCGCGATATCGGCCATCAAGAGCGCGCCGGCGGCGTCGGCGGCGGCGCGGAAGCGCGCAAAATCGATCACCCGGCTGTAGGCCGAGGCGCCGCACACGATCAGCTTCGGGCGCTCGGCCCGCGCCTGCTCGACGAGAGTGTCGTAGTCGATGCGCTCGCTCGCGCGGTCGACGCCGTAGGAGACGACCTCGAAATCGCGCCCGGAGTAGGACAGCCGGTGGCCGTGGGTGAGGTGGCCGCCGGCCGCGAGGTCCATCCCCATCAGCTTGTCGCCCGGGCGCAGGACGGCGAAGTAGACCGCCATGTTCGCGCTCGTCCCGCTGTGCGGCTGGACGTTGACGTGCTCGGCGCCGAACAGCGCCTTCGCGCGCGCGATCGCCAGCCGCTCGACGGTGTCGACGTGCTCGCAGCCGCCGTAGTAGCGCCGTCCGGGGTAGCCCTCGGCGTACTTGTTGGTCATCACGCACCCGGTCGCCTCGAGCACCGCCGGGCTGACGAAGTTCTCCGAGGCGATCAGCTCCAGCCCCTGGTCCTGGCGCGCGCGCTCGGCGGCGATCGCGGCGTGGACCTCGGGGTCGGCGGCTGCGAGGGTGCGGGGGTCGAGCATGGCGGCTACTCGGTCTCGCCGGCGTCCTCGGCGGCCTCGGCCTTGGCGGCCGTCTTCTTGGCCGGGGCCTTCTTGGCCGGGGCCTTCTTGGCCGGGGCCTTCTTGGCCGCAGGCTTGGTCACGGCCTTCGGCTCGGCCTTCTTGGCCGGAGGCTTCTTGGCCGGAGGCTTCTTGGCTGCGGCCTTCTCGGGCTCGGCCTTCCTGGCCGGAGCCTTTTCGGGCTCGGCCGCCTCGGGCTCGGCCGGCGGTCGCTCGGGCGCCGCCGCGATCGCCTCCGCCGCCGGCGCTTCGGCCGCGGCGGCCTCGGCCTGGGCGGCGATCTTCTTCGGCTTCGGCGCCCGCTTGGCGCTCCGGGTCGGCGTGCGCTCGCCCTCGCCGGCGCGCTCTTCCTGGCGGCGTCTAGTGAGCCGCTTGAGCCGGCGCTGGCGGCGCCGCCGCAGCTCGCGATCCTTCTCCCTCATGGTTCCTCCTCGTGGCGCTCCGCCCGGGGGGCGGGCGCGGATCGGCGTAGTGTACCCGACCGCGGCGCGCTCAGATCGGCAGGTTGCCGTGCTTCTTGGGTGGCAGCCCCTGGCGCTTGCCGGCGAGCTGGCGCAGGGCGCGGACGATCCGCGGGCGGGTGGTGCGCGGCTCGATCACGGCGTCGACGAAGCCGCGCTCGGCGGCGACGTAGGGGTTGGCGAGCTTGGCGCGGTAGGCCGCGACCAGCTCGGCGCGGCGCTCGGCGGCGCGCTCGCCGGCGGCCTCCAGCTCGCGCCGGTAGAGGACGTTGACCGCCCCCTCGGGGCCCATCACCGCGATCTCCGCCGTCGGGTAGGCGAGGTTGACGTCGGTGCGCAGGTGCTTGGACGCCATCACGCAGTAGGCGCCGCCGTAGGCCTTGCGCGCGATCACCGTCACCTTGGGCACGGTCGCCTCGGCGAACGCGTAGAGGAGCTTGGCGCCGTGCTTGATGATGCCGCCGAACTCCTGGCGCGTGCCAGGGAGGAAGCCCGGGACGTCCTCGAACGTGACCAGCGGCAGGTTGAAGCAGTCGCAGAAGCGGACGAAGCGCGCGCCCTTGAGCGAGGCGTCGATGTCGAGCACGCCGGCGAGGTAGGCCGGCTGGTTGGCGACCACGCCGACGCTCGTCCCGCCGATGCGCGCGAAGCCGACCACGATGTTCTTCGCGTAGTCGGGCTGGACCTCGAGGAAGCGGCCGTCGTCGACCACCGCGCCGATCAGCTTCTTGATGTCGTACGGCTTGTTGGGGTCGGCCGGCACCAGCTCGTCGAGCGCCGGCTCCTCGCGCGCGGGGTCGTCGGCGCTCGTCCCCGGCGGTGGGTCGTCGAGGTTGTTCGAGGGGAGATAGGAGAGCAGCTCGCGGATGGTCGCGAGACACGCGGCGTCGTTGGGCACCGTGAAGTGGGCGACGCCGCTCTTCGCACTGTGGGTCGAGGCGCCCCCCAGCTCCTCCTTGGTCCCCTCTTCGTGGGTCACGGTGCGGATGACGTCGGGGCCGGTGACGAACATGTAGCTCGTGCCCTCGACCATGAGGATGAAGTCGGTGATCGCCGGCGAGTAGACCGCGCCGCCGGCGCACGGCCCCATGATCGCGGAGATCTGCGGGATCACCCCCGAGGCGAGCGTGTTGCGCAGGAAGATGTCGGCGTAGCCGCCGAGCGAGGCCACCCCCTCCTGGATGCGCGCGCCGCCCGAGTCGTTGAGACCGACCACCGGCGCGCCGTCGGCCATCGCCAGGTCCATCACCTTGCAGATCTTGGCCGCGTTGGTCTCCGAGAGGGAGCCGCCGAAGACGGTGAAGTCCTGGGCGAAGACGTAGATCAGCCGGCCGTCGACGGTGCCGTGGCCCGAGACCACGCCGTCGCCGGGCACGGTCTGGCCGTCCATGCCGAAATCGCGGCAGCGGTGGGTGACCAGGGCGTCGACCTCGACGAACGAGCCGGGGTCGAGCAGCAGCTCGACGCGCTCGCGCGCGGTCAGCTTGCCCGCCTGGTGCTGGCGCGCGATGCGCTCCTCGCCGCCCCCCCGCCGCGCCTGCTCGAGCCGCCGGCGCAGCTCCTCGATGGCGCGCGCCCGCTCGCCCGCGGTTCCGCCTTCCACCTCGGTCATCTCGCTCCCTCGGGCATCTCCGGGTCGGCATGATCACACAGGCGGTACGGGCCTCCAAGCGGTGGCAGCGGAACGACGCTCGGCTCAGGGGCGCCCGCGCACCCTTCGAAGCCCGTGCGAGAATCGCACGCCATGCCGTTCAAGGAGCTCGACCGCGCCGCCGTCTCGCGCACCCTGTCGCAGATCGCGGAACGGCCGGGCGACCTCGCCGACGCCTTCTTCGAGCGCGTCGAGGAGATCGAGCTGCCGGGCGGCCGCGGACCGGGCGTGCGCGCGCGGCGCGAGGAGGGGCTGGCGGTGCGGCTGGTGCGCGGCGGGCAGACCTGGCTGGCCAGCCGCGACGAGATCTCGGCCGCCGCGTTCGCCGACGCCGTGCGGCGGGTGGCGCGCGCGCTGCCGACGGCCTCCTATCCGGAGCCCCGGCTGCCGGTGGCGCCGTGGGAGGGGGCGCCGGCGGCGCCCGAGCTGGCCGCGTTCCCGTCCGCGGTCGCGCGCGCGGTGCGCGACCTGCGGATCGC
>CAZNIX010000247.1:0-267 GCA_964573125.1 uncultured Thermoanaerobaculia bacterium | reverse complement strand
GGCTGCAGGTGGTCGCCGGCCCGCTCGTCCCCGAGCCCGAGCGCGAGGAGTTCTACAGCGTCGCCGCCGAGCTCCCCTGGGGGCGCTTCGGCGCGCTCATGCCGCGGCTCGACGGCGGCGCCGCCGAGGCGGTGGCGGCGGCGCTCGCCGAGCGCTTCCGCGCCCGCCAGGCGCCGCCGCCCGAGCCCTTCCGCGGCGTCGTCGTGCTCGGCCCGGCGGCGGCGGCGGTGCTCCTCCACGAGGCGGTTGCCCACACCCTCGAGGCCG
>CAZNIX010000246.1:0-7460 GCA_964573125.1 uncultured Thermoanaerobaculia bacterium | reverse complement strand
GCGCCCACACTTCCATCTCGCCGAAGCGCTGGCCGCCGAACTGCGCCTTGCCGCCCAGCGGCTGCTGGGTGATCAGCGAGTAGGGGCCGATCGAGCGGGCGTGGATCTTGTCGTCGACCAGGTGCGACAGCTTGAGCATGTAGATGTAGCCGACGGTGACCTTCTGCTCGAACGGCTCGCCGGTCATGCCGTCGTGGAGCACGGTCTTGCCCGAGCGCGGGAGTTGGGCCTCCTCGAGCAGGACCTTGATGTCCTTCTCCTGGGCGCCGTCGAACACCGGCGTCGAGAACTCCAGCCCGAGCACGCGGCCGGCCCAGCCGAGGTGGGTCTCGAGGATCTGGCCGACGTTCATGCGGCTGGGCACGCCGAGCGGGTTGAGCACGATCTCGACCGGGGTGCCGTCGGGCAGGTAGGGCATGTCCTCCTCGGGCAGCACGCGCGAGATCACGCCCTTGTTGCCGTGGCGGCCGGCCATCTTGTCGCCGACCTGGAGCTTGCGCTTCATCGCGACGTAGACCTTGACCAGCTTGATCACCCCCGGCGGCAGCTCGTCGCCCTTCTGCAGCAGCGCCACCCGCTCCTCGTTGACCCGGTGCAGGACCTCGATGTGGGAGTCGGTCTTGCGGTAGACGATCTCGACCGCGTCGAGCAGCTTCTTCTCGGCCACCGGCAGGCGCAGGATCTCGGCGCGGGTCAGCCGCTCGAGCGCCGGGCGGTCGACCGCCGCGCCCTTCTTGAGCAGGGTCTTGCCGTCGCGGGCGACGACGTCGGCGGTGACCTTCTGGCCGAGCAGGGTGTCGTTGATCTTCTTGTTGCGCTCCTCGTTGAGGATCCGCACCTCGTCCTTGGTGTTCTTCTCGAGGCGGGCGATCTCGGCCTGCTCGATCTCCTTGGCCCGGGTGTCCTTCTCCACCCCCTTGCGCGAGAAGATCTTGACGTCGACCACCGTGCCCTCGATCCCCGGCGGCACCTTGAGGCTGGCGTCGCGGACGTCGCCCGCCTTCTCGCCGAAGATCGCGCGCAGGAGCTTCTCCTCCGGGGTGAGCTGGGTCTCGCCCTTGGGCGTGACCTTGCCGACCAGGATGTCGCCGGCCTTCACCGTCGCCCCGATGCGCACGATCCCCGAGTCGTCCAGGTCCTTGAGCGCGGACTCGCTGACGTTCGGGATGTCGCGGGTGATCTCCTCCGGACCGAGCTTGGTGTCGCGCGCCTCGATCTCGAACTCCTCGATGTGGATCGAGGTGTAGTAGTCCTCCTTGACCAGCTTCTCGGAGATCAGGATCGCGTCCTCGAAGTTGTAGCCGCGCCAGGGCATGAACGCGACCAGCACGTTGCGGCCGAGCGCCAGCTCGCCGTCCGAGGTGCACGGGCCGTCGGCGAGCACGTCGCCCTTCTTGACCCGGTGCCCCTCGCCGACCACCGGCTTCTGGGTGATGCAGGTGTTCTGGTTGGAGCGCCGGTACTTGATGAGCTGGTAGATGTCGGCGCCGAACTCCTTGGCCTCGCCGGTCTCGATGTCCTCGCCCTCGACGCGCACGATCACGCGCTCGGAGTCGACCGAGTCGACCACCCCGCCGCGCTTGCACAAGACCACCGCGCCCGAGTCCTGGGCGACGATGCGCTCGAGCCCGGTGCCGACGATCGGCGACTCGCTGCGCAAGAGCGGCACCGCCTGGCGCTGCATGTTCGAGCCCATCAGCGCGCGGTTGGCGTCGTCGTTCTCGAGGAACGGGATGAGCGCCGCGGCCACCGACACGAGCTGCTTGGGGCTGATGTCCATGTAGTCGACGCGGTCGCGCTCGACGGTGATGAAGTCGCCGCCGGCGCGCGCGATCACCCGCTCGTCGACCAGGTTGCCGCGCTCGTCGATCTCGGCGTTGGCCTGGGCGATGATGTACTTCTCCTCCTCCCAGGCCGAGAGATAGAACGCGTGCGGCTCGGCGTCGACCAGCCGCTTCTTGCCCTTCTTGAGCTTGTCGTTGGTCGCCGCCAGATCGTCGCCGACCACGATCTGGCCGAGCTTGAACGGCCCGTCGCCGACCTTGACGATCCGGAAGTGATCGAGCACGCGGCCGGCCTCGACCTTCTTGTACGGGCTCTCGATGAAGCCGTAGTCGTTGATCCGCGCGTAGGTCGCGAGCGACGAGATCAGGCCGATGTTCGGGCCCTCGGGGGTTTCGATCGGGCAGATCCGGCCGTAGTGGGTGGCGTGGACGTCGCGCACCTCGAAGCCGGCGCGCTCGCGCGACAGCCCCCCGGGCCCGAGCGCCGACAGCCGCCGCTTGTGGGTAACCTCGGACAGCGGGTTGGTCTGGTCCATGAACTGCGAGAGCTGCGACGAGCCGAAGAACTCCTTGACCGCCGCGATCACCGGCTTGGAGTTGATCAGGTCGTGCGGCATCGCCGAGTCGATGTCCTGGTGGACCGACATCTTCTCCTTGATCGCCCGCTCCATGCGCACCAGGCCGATGCGGAACTGGTTCTCGAGCAGCTCGCCGACCGCGCGCACCCGGCGGTTGCCGAGGTTGTCGATGTCGTCGACGCGGCCGACGTCCTTCTGCAGCCGCAGCAGGTAGCCGATGACGCCGTGGAAGTCCTCCGCCGACAGCGTCTTCTGGTCGACCGGCACGTCGCTGTCGAGCTTGATGTTGAACTTGAACCGGCCGACGCGCGAGAAGTCGTAGCGCTTGGCGTCGAAGAACATCCCGTAGAACAGCGACCGCGCGCTCTCGAGCGTCGGCGGATCGCCCGGGCGCATCCGCCGGTAGATCTCGATCAGCGCCTCCTTGGCGTCGCGGGTGGTGTCCTTGGCCAGGGTGTTCGACAGCGTCGAGCCGGTCAGCTCCCAGTCGGGGAAGAAGACCTCGAGCGGGGTCAGGTTGCGCCCGGCGATCCGCTCGGCGAGGTCCTCGGGGACCAGCTCGTTGGCCTCGAACACCACCTCGCCGGTGTCGAGATCGACGATGTCGGCGATGAAGAACGCGCGCTCGAGCTCGGCGGCGCCGACCTCGAGCTCCAGGCTCTCGCCGCGGTCGAGCCGGGCGATCTCCTTCTCGCCCAGCGAGATGCCGGCGAAGACCGGGTAGCTCTCGCGGCGGCCGCGGCTCTGGCGGTCCTTGAGCCGCTCGGACTCGAGCACCGCCGGCGGGATGGTCAGGACGTAGCGCGCCCCCTTGGATCCAGCCTGGCCGTCGCCGCCGCCCGCGCGCAGCCCGACCGCGAGGTAGAACTGGCGCAGGATCGACTCGTCGGTCTCGAGCCCCAGGGCGCGCAGGAAGACCGTGCCCGGGAACTTGCGCTTGCGGTCGATGCGCACGGAGAGCACGTCCTTCTGGTCGTACTCGAACTCCACCCACGAGCCGCGGTAGGGGATGATCTTGGCCAGGTAGGAGCGCGGCCCTTCCTTGGTGAAGAACACGCCCGGGCTCCGGTGGAGCTGGCTGACGATCACCCGCTCGGTGCCGTTGATGACGAACGTGCCGTTGTCGGTCATCAGCGGGATGTCGCCGAAGTAGACCTCCTCCTCCTTGGCGTCGCGCATCATGCGCGCGCCGGTCTCGGGGTCCTTGTCGTAGACGAACAGGCGGAAGGTGACCTTGAGCGGCACGGCATAGGTCATCCCCCGCTCCTGGCAGTCGGAGATCGAGTACTTGAGCTGGAGGTCGACCGGGTTGCCGCAGATGTCGCACTTGGTCACCCGGTTCTTGTTGACGAAGCCGCACTCGCCGCAGGTGACGGTCTCCTCGTGCGGGTGGTCGGTCATCACCCGGGCGCCGCAGTTCGTGCACGTCATGCGCAGGTATTCGAGCCCCTTCAGCTCCCCGCACTTGCACTGCCACTCGCCGATCGAGTACTTGACGAAGTCGAGCGAGCAGGTCTCCCGGAAGTCGGAGAACGGGAAAATCCCGGTGAACACCGCCTGGAGCCCGTGGTTGGCGCGCTCCTCGGGCAGCAGGTTCATCTGCAGGAACCGCTCGTACGACTTGCGCTGGACGTCGATCAGGTTGGGGATCGGCAGCGACGTCTGGATGCGCGAGAAATCCCGGCGCGGGCGGCGCGGCGGACTCGGCTGGGTCTGGTTCATAGACTCTTGGAAACTCCTGAGATGGGGGCGAAATTCCCCGTTTCAAGCAAAAGGCTTGCCAGGGCCTCCCGGCCCGTGCGGAGACGCGCAGCCACCCCGCCGAGACACGCCCGGCGGGGGGAGGCGACGAGGGGAGCGGCGGCGGCGACCGCCCTCACTTGACCTCGACCGTCGCTCCCGCCTCTTCGAACTTCTTCCGGATCGCCTCGGCCTCGTCCTTCGACACGCCTTCCTTGACCGTCGCCGGAGCCGACTCGACCAGGTCCTTGGCCTCCTTGAGCCCGAGGCTAGTGACCTCGCGGACCGCCTTGATGACGTTGATCTTCTTGGCCCCGACGTCCTTGAGCACGACGTCGAACTCGGTCTTCTCCTCGACCTCGGCGGCGCCGGCGGCGGCCCCGGCGGCCATCCCGGCCGCCGGCATCGCGACCGCGGCGGCGGAGACGCCGTAGTGGTCCTCGAGCGCCTTGACGAGCTCGTTCAGCTCGAGCACCGTCATCGAGTCGATCTGCTGGATGAATTCCTGGGTCGCGACCATCTCTGTCTCCTTCAGCCGACCTCCCGGCGCGGCTGCGTCGGTATTCCGTGAACTCTCGCTCGTGTCCTGGTTCTTCTAAGCCTGGCCCTCACGGCTCTTCGCCACCTGGTCGAGCACGCTGACGAACCGCTGCGGAACCGCGCCCAGCGTGCGCACCAGGCGGGCGATCGGCGACTGCAGCATCGACAGCAGCCGGGCGATCAGCTCCTGCCGCGAGGGCAGCTCGGCGATCTCCTTGATCTGGGCCGCCGGCACCGGCCGCCGCTCGACCATCGCGCCCTTGAACTGCAGCACCGGGGCGGTCTTCGCGAACTCGGTGAGCGCCTTGGCCAGGGGCACCGGATCGCCGTCGCTGAACACGACCGCGGTCGGGCCCTCGAACTGCGCCTTGAGGCCGTCGAGCGCCTTGCCCTCGATGGCGCGCAGGGCGAGCGTGTTCTTGACCACCAGGTAGCTGCCGCCGTGCTCGCGCACCCTGGCCCGCAGCTCGGTGACCTGAGGCACCGAGATGCCCTTGAAGTCGAGCAGGAAGGCGTGCGGGGCCTCGGCCAGGCCCTGCTGGTAGCTCGCCAGCAGCTCGGTCTTCTGCTCCCGGGTCAACGCCATGGCGAACCTCCTCGCGCTCAGGCCTCGGCCGCGATCAGGGATCCCTCGTCGAGGCGGATCCCCGGCCCCATCGTCGACGACAGGCTCGCGGTCTTGATGAACTTGCCCTTGGCGGCGGCCGGCTTGGCCTTGACCACCGCGCCGATCAGCGACGCCGCGTTGGCCTCGAGCTGCTCGGCCGAAAACGAGATCTTCCCCACCGGGGCGTGGATGATGCCGCTCTTGTCGACCCGGAACTCGACCTTGCCGGCCTTGATCTCCTCGATCGCCTTGGCGACGTCGAACGTCACCGTGCCGGCCTTGGGGTTGGGCATCAGCCCGCGCGGGCCGAGCACCCGGCCGAGCCGGCCGACCACGCGCATCATGTCCGGGGTCGAGACCACGGCGTCGAAACCGAGCCAGCCGGACTCGACCTTCTTCGCCAGCTCCTCGCCGCCGACGTGATCGGCGCCGGCCTCCTCGGCCTCCTTGATCTTCTCGCCGCTGGCGAAGACCAGGATGCGCTGGCTCTTGCCGGTGCCGTGCGGCAGCACGACGGTGCCGCGCACCATCTGGTCGGCGTGCTTGGGGTCGACCCCCAGGCGCAGCGCGATCTCGACCGTCTCGTCGAACTTGACGTAGGCGGCGGCCTTGGCCAGCTCGACCGCCTCGCGCAGCCGGTACGGGCGGCGCTCGACCTTGCCGACCGCCGCGCGGTATCCCTTGCCGTGCCTGGCCATCGTCGCGTCTCCTTCCCCGGTTCCGACCGCGGTCCCGGCCGTCAGGCCTGGATGTCGATCCCCATCGAACGGGCGGTGCCGGCGATGATCTTCTTCGCCGCCTCGAGGTCGGCGGCGTTGAGGTCGGGCATCTTGGTGCGCGCGATCTCCTCGAGCTGGGCCGCGGTCACCGTGCCCACCTTGTTGCGGTTGGGCTCGCCCGAACCCTTGTCGAGCCCGGCCGCCTTCTTGAGCAGCACCGCCGCCGGCGGCGTCTTGGTGATGAAGCTGTAGCTGCGGTCGGCGTAGACCGTGATCACCACCGGGATGATCATCCCCGGCTGCGACTGGGTCTTGGCGTTGAACGCCTTGCAGAAGTCCATGATGTTCAGGCCCGCCTGGCCGAGCGCCGGCCCCACCGGCGGCGCCGGCGTCGCCTGGCCGGCCGGGATCTGCAACTTGATCTGGGAGACCACCTTCTTCGCCATCGCGCGCTACCTCGTCGCTCTTAGACCTTCTGCACCTGCGAGAAATCCAGCTCCACCGGGGTCTGGCGGCCGAAGATGGTGACCATGACCTTGAGCGTGTTGCGGTCGAGGTTGACCTCGTCGACCACGCCGGTGAAGTTGTTGAACGGGCCGTCGATGATCTTGACCGGCTCGCCGCGCTCGAACACGTACTTCGGCTTCGGCTTCTCCTTCGCCGTGGTCACCTGCTCGAGGATCTGATCGACCTCGCTCTGCGACAGTGGCGTCGGCTTCTTGCCGGTGCCGACGAAGCCGGTGACCTTCGGCGTGTTCTTGACTACGTGCCAGGCGGCGTCGGACATCTCCATCTCGACCAGGATGTAGCCGGGGAAGAACTTGCGCTGGATCTCGCGCTTCTTGCCGTTCTTGTACTCGACCACGGTCTCGGTCGGGATGCGGATCTCGCCGAACGCCTCGCCCATGCCCATCGCCTCGGCGCGCTGGCGCAGGGTCTCCTTCACCCGCTCCTCGAACCCGGAGTAGGTGTGGACGATGTACCAGCGGCGCTCGCCGTCGCGGCGCGCCTCGGCCACCTGGTTTTCGGCGCTCTCGTTCACGCTCCGAACACCTCGAGGACCCCCTGGTAGAGCTTCGCGATCACGAGGTCGGCCACGAACAGGTAGGCGCCGAAGATCGCGCTCGTCACCACCACCACGATCGAGGTCGCGACGACCTCGTTGCGGGAGGGGTAGGTCACCTTCTTCATCTCCGCCCGCACCTCGGCGAAGAACGTACGGATCCTGGTCAGCCAGCCCATGATTTCGGTTCGTCCCTCGGACAGTCCTCTCGACGGAGATGGCAGGCCAGGAGGGATTCGAACCCCCAACCCGCGGTTTTGGAGACCGCTGCTCTACCGATTGGAGCTACTGGCCTCTGTCTCGCTCGTTGCGCTCCGCAGCCGCTCGACTACGCGACGATCTCGGTGACGGTGCCGGCGCCGACCGTGCGCCCACCCTCGCGGATGGCGAAGCGCACGCCCTTCTCCATCGCGATCGGCGCGATCAGCT
>CAZNIX010000245.1:0-7471 GCA_964573125.1 uncultured Thermoanaerobaculia bacterium | reverse complement strand
TCGAGGGCGCCGGCGCCCGGGGTGACGAGGGGCCGGTCGCCCGCCGGCTCGTAGGCGCAGGAGTCGTCGGCCGCGAGTGGGTCGCCGGAGTCGGCGAACGCGCGCGCCCGGCAGCCGCCGCAGACCACGCGGTACTCGCAGCGGCCGCACTTGCCGCCGAGCCCGCCGCCGCGCAGGCGGGCGAAGAGCGCCGACTCCCGCCACACCTCGGCGAACCCCTGGCGGCGCAGGTCGCCCGCGACCTCCGGCAGGTAGGGGCAGGGCGTGACCTTGCCCTCGGGGGTGATCCGGCAGTACTGCACGCCGCACGGGCAGCGGGTCGCGTAGTGAGCGAGCGGCGAGCCGGGGTCGCGCTCGTGGATCAGGCGCATGATCTGCGGCTGGCACTTCGAGCGCACCATCATCCGCCCGCGGTGCGCGCGCTGGAGCTCGACCAGCTCGCCGAGCACGGCCTCGTTGTCGGCCGGCGGCAGGCCGCGCATCCCCTCGCCGCGGCCGGTCTCGACCAGGAAGTAGAGGTTGAAGCAGACCGCGCCGGCCTCGGCGGCCCACTCCGCGATCGCCCGCACCTCGGCGCGGTTGCCGGCGGTGAGCGTGGTCTGGATCACGAAGTCGAGCCGCGCCTCCCGCAGCCGCTCGACCGCGGCCAGGGTTTCGGCGAGCGCGCCGCCGCCGTGCCGGAAGCGGTCGTGGTAGCGCTCGGTGAGCGAATCGACCGACACCGCGACGCCGGTCACCCCGGCTTCCTGGAGCGAGCCGATCCGCTCCGCGGTCAGCCGCGTGCCGTTGGTGCCGACGACCACGGTGGCGCCGCTCGCGGCCGCGTGCGCGGCGATCGCCTCGAGGTCGTCGCGCAGGAGCGGCTCGCCGCCCGAGAGCACGAACAGCGGGCTCGGGTTGACGGCGAGGATCTCGTCGGCGATGCGCAGGACCTCGCCGGTGGACAGCTCGCCGGCGCTCTGGTGCCAGGGGCCGGCGGCGATGTAGCAGTGGGCGCAGGCGAGGTTGCAGCGGGCGGTCAGGTTCCAGGCGACGACGTGGGGAATCGCCTCCGGTGTCGCGGCCGCGGGAGCCGCGGCGGCGCCGGGAGCGGGAGCCTCGAGGCCGGAGCGGAAGTCGTCGAACGCGACGGTCATCGGGCCGGCAGTCTAATCGAAGCCTGCGGTTCCGGCTCCCGGTCGTGACCGCGAACGTCGAGCAGTTCCGACGCGTCGGCTGGCTCGGCGTGATCGACTACCACTCCGACCCCAGATTCGATGGCGCGGGCAAGAGATGCCGCGGGAGAAGATGCAACCACTCCGGCACCAAGGTCATTATGGATGTTGCGCCGATACCGTGAGCCGGTCATGCTGCGACTCAAGTCGGCAGGTGAGGGCTCGGCCGAGCGGGTGCCGAAGCGGATACGGAGGAAGCGGCGATGGCCGTCACAGCTCTTCAGCGGGTGCGAGCGGGGGCTCGTCCTCCGTGTCGATTGGGCTAACAGCAGGCTCGTTGCTGGTGGGCGGAGTCACTCCTACCTGGCGCATGAACTCCCGTTCCAGTTGACCGAAGAGGGTCATGCGCTGCCGCAGGAAGGCGTCGTGCTCACCCCGCTCCAGCAACTTGAAGGAGTCTGGCGGCACAGCGTGACTCTGGAGCACAACGTCTCGAATCGAGAGATCGAGCTTGAGCAGCCAGTTCTTGGCCTGCCCCGGCACGTCAGAAGCGACGTCGAGGATCCGGTTCGCGGGGCTCTTGCGCAGATCGGAGTCCTGCACCGTGGCACACACGACGCTCATCGCTTCGGGGCCCCTCTCGGAGAGCAGCCTCGCGGCCGCCTCGAGGGATAGCGCCTCCCCGTTCAAGCGTCTCGGGGACTGGCGCAGGAGCACGCAGATCAGCGCTCGGACTCGCGCGCTCCGAAGGTCGAATCGAAGCGGGGTGGGGAGGGCCGGCTGGTCCAGATCCATGTGCTCCAGTCTCGCGAGAGAAGGCTCACCCGGAAGGCGGTCCCGCAGCTCCTCGACGAGGCGGCGGACGCGAGTGGGGTTCCCCGTGCCGAACCAGCCGGCAAACGACGAAGACCAGAACAACCTCCGCAGCACCTCCTTCTGCCCGGCCGTCGGCTCGGGGCAACGGCCGAAGAAGGCGCAGAGGGCCACGAGCTGCATGCTGTAAGGGAGCATGCGGGCGTTGAGGACCCCCAGATCCTTGAGGAGTGCACGCGCCCCTTTCAAGCCGCGCTCAGCCTCGTCCACCGCAGCCGGCAAACGCTGACGGGTGTCCGACCTGACTTGCTCGCCCAAGCGGGACCAGTCAGTCCGGTACATGTCGAGGCCGGCAGCGGTCAGTACCGCACGAAGCAGGATGGTCCGATCCACCTCGCCGAACCCGGAGCGGACCATAGACTGCTGCAACCGGTCGATCTCGCCCGCGAGGTGAAAGCGCCTGCCGTCGTGCTCCTCGTAGGTGAGGGCGGAGAACATCTCATCCTGACCGATGCTGCGGCCCTTCTTGTTCAGACGGGAGAAGCTCTCCACGGCGATGCTGAGGTTGTTGGTTGTGAACTGCACGATGGGCACGCGGTAGCCCTGGATCGCCCGCGCGACCTCCTGCGCCCGGTTCACCCACGCCTCGGCCGATGCAGAATCCGCTGCCTTCAGGATCCGGTTCGCCTCGCTGAACAACTTCATCGTGTCCAGTAGGGCCGGCACGGCAATGTAGGACGGTGGCTGCGGCTCGCTGGGACGGAGATAGCCGAAGCCACCCTCGGTCCGGGCGTCGAAGTAGACCTCCCAGCGTTCGGGATCTTCACTATCGAGCTCGCTGAACCATTGGGGGTCACCCAGGAGGAGCACTCCGACCAGGCTGGTCAGCCGTTGCTGCCCGTCCAGGACCAACCAGGTTTGACCCTGGTACGTCGGAAGCTTGAGGGGACCGATGTGATCGCGGTGCTCCGGCATGGGATCGGCACCCCAAAGAAACAGCGTCCCGATCGGGTACTGCCTGGAGATGGAGTCGAACAGGTCAACGATGTCCTGCCGGCGCCAGACGAACTCCCGCTGGAACTTCGGGACACGCAGCCGGCCTTCCCGGGCCCACTTAAGGAGGTCGATGAGATGGACGACCTGGGGGGTGATCTCAGGGGTCTCGTCCTTCTTGCTGGCAGCCATGGTCCTAGAGCTCCTGGGCAATGGCCCGAAGGAGGGTGTCGAGCTCACCGTTGCCGTCGCGCGCTCGCAGCCCGTCCGCGGAGAAGGAGTCCCGCCGCTCCTGACAGAGCCGCAGCAGGGGGCGAGGGCGCTTGTCGAAGAGCCGCTGCTCCAGCAGTTCCAGATCCTCCTTTTCGGCCTCGTCGTAGAGTCCGGCCGCCAGGGCCTTCTCGCGCTCCTCAGCTCTCAAACCGTCCTTGACGGGGAAATGATCTCTCTGCTCCCGAGACCTGCGCAAGAAGGCGTCAAAGCACTTCGCCTTCGCCTGGTTGCGAGGGTCGTCGCGTACGGCCTCGAAGGCCTGGTCAGGGATGTAGTTCTCGGCGGCGCGCTTTTGCCAGATGTGGTGAGGCACGCCGTGCTCCGCGCATACCTGGCGCACCGCGGCGAGCGGCCGGCGCCGTTCTTCGTCCCCCGGCCATCTCGCGTCGGAGTCACACAGGACGAACAGCCGGTGAGGCCGGTCTTCGTCAGCGGCGTCTGTCACGATCCTCGAGACCCGCACCGGGATGGCGTCCTTGCCCCCCGCGGTATGGATCTCCGCCGCCCGAGGCGTGGCCTTCCGACCCCTTTCCCAGAGCGTTCGCAGTTCCGGCCAACCAAGCTCTTCGACGAGGACGTCGAGGAGGACTCCGTCGGCTTCGCGATCCTCCACGAGAATGACGAGCGGAGCGTAGGCCAGCCTGCAGGCCAATCTCGCCGATTCCGCGTCGGTCAGCTCGACCGTCTTCACGTACGGTCCTCGCCCGATCCGTAAAATGCGAGGCGGCTTCGCCAGCGAACTGGTCAGTACCTTCCTTCGCGTCTGCCCTGCCTGCTGGAACCAGTTCGACTCCTGGAGGAGGTCCGCGTCGGGGACTTCCACTCTGTGCAGTCCCTCAGCGAATCGGTCGACGAGTCGATCGACAAGGGTGAGGACCGTATCGTCGCCGTTGAGCGCGGGGACGTGGACGACGAACCTCACTTCTGCGCCCCGACCCGCTGCCGGCCCCGCTGGGCGCGTCGAAGGGCTGCCACCTCCTGGAAGTCTTCCTCGAAGACGCCGTCCGGCCACCAGTCGACTTCGCCGTTCGCATCGATCTCTACCCGGCGCAGCCGACTGCCTTTAGCCGTGACCTCTACGAAATAGAGCGCCACCTGGTCGCGAAGCAGCTTTCCCTCGGCGACCCGACGCTGGATGCGGAGCAGGATCGGCTCGGAGTGGGTTTCGACCAGCAGGTAACCCCGGCCCTGCTGAGCTGTATCGATGAACAGGTCGGCAAGGGGCGCCTGTGCGGCAGCGTGCAGGTGCAGATCCGGGTGCTCGATGACGTCGAGGAATCTGTCCGGTTCTTGTCGCTGGCGCAGTAGCTGGTGGACGACGACGGGAAGGACCTGTTGAAGTCCTTCTCCCGCATGGGCAAGGTTGGTCGTCATGCTCCGACTCATCCCCACCCGAAGGTTGAAACTCTCGCTACCGCGAGAGAGTGACAGGCGCCAGCCGCCCATCTCGCGCTCGAACCAAGAGCCCACCGCGTCTTCCAGCTCGGAATCGGATCGGAGCCACTGAGGGGCCTGACGACCGTCCAGCCCGAGCTTCTCTGGCTGTTCCTCGACGTAGGACGGCTGCACGGCGCCTCGCATCGGGCCCAGATGGATCATCTCATCCAAGAGGTCGGCGGCGGCGTCTCGCCACGTCTCCCACTGGGCGTCGGCAGGCAGGAGGCCGCGAAACGTGGGGCGCGGAGCCTTCTCGGACAGCGCTGGCGGCACCTCGACTACCTCGGGCTCTTGCATCGCGTACGACCAGATCTTTGGCGGCTGGTCCGCGGCGAGCGCGCCGGCGCTGTACAGCGTCACCGAGAGGTCGAGGCGTCGCTCCTCGTGTCTCGCCTTCACCTCGAACGTCGGGCGTCGGAAGAACGCTCCTCCGTGCACGATATCCACAAACCGGCCCCCGTACCTCAGCCCTCGAACCTCGAGGGGCAGGAGCCGCTCGTCATGACACTCGAGGCCGCCCAGCAGCAGCCGGGGCAGCCGCACGACTGCGCTCTTGCCACTGTTGTTCTTGCCGAAGATCAGGGTGAGCGGAGCCAGGGTGAGGCACTGGAGGTCATCGTGCTCGTTTTCTCCGCCCGCGAAGGCCTTGTAGCCTCGAAAAGCAATCCGGTCAAGTTGCACAGGTACCCCCCTTAGTTCCTCCGAACTCGCGTTCGCTCGCGGCGCGCTTTGCCTGTCCGACCGAGCGCCTCTTGCGCGTCTTGCGGATGCGGCTCTGTGATCTCCGCGGTCTCGACACGGGTTGACGTCGCGGCGGTCGGTACTGGACCGGCGTCGGGCGCGGCCGCCGCCCCGGAACGGAAGTCGTCGAAGGCGACGGTCATCGGGCCGGCAGTCTAATCGAACCGAGGCCAGCGGCCCCGCGGCGTTGCGTCGATCACCCGGCGGCTGCCGTCCACGCCGAGGTGTCGCCGCTCTCGAAGCCATCGGCGAACACGACCACGGCAAACGGCGTGTCCGGCGAGTAGACCGGACCCGGCGGGTCGCCGCCGAGAAGGCGCACGCCGTGGCTGGGGCCACCGGGGGCGCCGGAGGCGTCGAGGACCGCCGTGCCCGCGCCCTCGTCGAAGCGGTAGAGGGCGGCGGTCGAGGCGTCGGGGGCGAACGGCGCCGCCGGCGGGGTGAAGTTCGCGGTGTAGCGGAGGACGGTCGAGAGGCGCAGCTCGTCGAGCCAGCCGGCATAGGGGGTGTGCTGGACGTCGTGCTTCTCGGTGCCGAGGACGAGCAACGGGTCCTTGGGCCACGGCGTCGCGCGGCCGTCGCGGTAGCTGACGTCGGCGGTCGGGCCGAGGGCCTGCGCTTCGAGCGCGCCGTCGACGTAGAGCTGGAGCCGGCCGTCGCTCGCGCGCCGGGTGACCGCGACGTGGTGCCACGCGGCGTCGGCGAGGTCGGTGGTGCCGCAGATCGTGTTGTCCGACGAGCTGCTGCCGACCCCGAAGGCGATCACGCCGGTCCACAGCGACACCCCCCAATCGCCCCAGTCGCCGGCGCCGAAGACGTCGCGGTCGAGGAAGATGTTGCCGAGGATCCAGTTGTAGTCGCCCGGCGTGCAGGTGCCGCTCGTGGCGTTGGCGCCGGGCAGCGCCTTCATCCACCACTCGACGGTGAAATCGCCGGCGCCGACGTCGGCCGGCACGTGCGGGTCGAGCGCGATCTCCACCCGGTCCAGCCCCGGGGCGTCGAGGCCGTTGCCCATGAACCGCAGCGACAGCCCGGCGCCGCCGGCGAGCGCGGGCGCGGCGGCGAGCAGCGCGGCCAGCGGGATGGCCGACGGCGGCCTGACGGCGGGCATCATTGTCTCAGTATAGCCACCGACTTCCGCTGACTACAGGATTCACTCGCTGAGCCGGGACGGCGGTCTCTTGACAGGACTACAGACGTAATCTAGACTACATCCGTGAGCTAGTCGTAGAGGCGGACAGCTCCGACGCCAAGGGGGAAACTCGACGATGACCGACGCGGAGCGACCGACGGACGCCGGCAGCGGCATCTCGGACGCCGAGTGGCAGGTGATGCGGGTGCTGTGGGAGCGCGCGCCGCGTAGCTCGGCGGAGGTCGCCGAGGCGCTCGCCGCGGCGACCGGCTGGCACCCGAAGACGGTGCAGACGCTGCTCGGGCGGCTGGTCAGGAAGAAGGCGGTGGTCTACGAGGACGAAGGCGGGCGCTACCTCTACCGCCCCGCGCTCTCGCGCCGCGCCGCGGTGCGCGCGGAGGGGCGGTCGTTCCTCGAGCGCGTGTTCGGCGGCGACGCCCGGGAGCTGCTGCTCCACTTCGCCGGCGAGGCGGAGCTGACGGCCGCGGAGGCGGCCGAGCTGCGGCGGCTGCTCGAGGAGCCGTCCGGGGTGGATGCCGGCCGCGGCGAGTCCCCAGCTCGGCCGAGCCGGCCGCGTGCAGGGGACGGGCGGTGAAGGTCACGCTCGACGGTCTCTTCGACGGTCCCGGCGGCGGCCTGCTCGAGGCGCTGCTCGCCGCCTCGTGGAAGGGCGGGCTGGTGGTGCTCCTGGTGCTCGCGGTGCAGGCGGCGCTCGGCCGCCGGCTGCCGGCGCGCTGGCGCTACGCGCTGTGGCTGCTGGTCGCGGTGCGGCTGCTGATGCCGGCGGGACCGCCCAGCCCGCTCAGCCTGTTCCGGCTCGCCGGCGCGGGTTCGGGCGCGCCGCTGCCCGGCCTCGGCGAGCTGCCGGCCGGGACCGGCGGGGCGGCGGTCCTCCCCGCGCCCGCCGATCCCGTCGTTGGTCTCGCCG
>CAZNIX010000244.1:0-7500 GCA_964573125.1 uncultured Thermoanaerobaculia bacterium | reverse complement strand
GGCCGCGCGGCGGCGCGACGAGCTGCCCGCGTTCACCCGCCGCACCGCCGCCGCGTTCGTCGCCGCCACCGCCGCCGTGCGCGGCCGCGACCGGGTGACCGCCGCGGACTTCCGCGCCCTCGAGGAGGCCTTCGGCGCCGTTCCCGAGCCGCTCCCCGAGCGCTTCTTCGTCGCCCTCTACGGGCCGCTCAACTTCCACCTCGCCAATCACGCCGGCGCCCCCGGTGGCTTCTCCCGCGCGCCGCTCGAACAGCCGCCGCCGCTCGCCGGCGGCGCCGGCCGCTACCCCGGGCCCCTGATCGCCGGGCTTCCGCCGCCCGACCTCGCCCTCACCTATCCGCAGCATCTCGAGGCCGTGGTCCACGGCTACCGCCTGGGCTGGCGCTGGATCGCCTCGAACCCGGCCGCGTTCGCCCGGCTGGCGGCGCGCAAGCTCGCGATCTTCTGGTCGGGCGCCGCGCTCGGCGTCACCGGCTGGAACCTCCCGCTCGGCCTCGACGGCGTCCGCCGCCCGGTCGACCTCGCGGTCCCCGAGGGCACGCTCGCCCTCGCCTGGCGCCTCGCCCTCCTCGCCCTCGCCGCCGCCGGCCTCCTCGCCGCCCGCGGCCGCTGGCTCCCCCTCGCCCCCTGGCTCCTCTTCCTCGCCGCCCAGCTCGCGGTCGCCACCCTCTTCTTCGGCTACGCCCGCGCCGGGGCGACCGCGATCCCCGTCCTCGCTCTCCTCCTCGGCCTCCTCCTCGACCGGCTCCCCTCTTTCTACCCCGCCCGCTTCCGCCGCGAACCCACCCGCCACCGCTCCGGTCGATCCGCCGAGGAGGGCCGGGCCGGGGAGCCTCTCCCCCGGGGGCGTCTGACCCCGCGCTCAACGGAACGGTCCGGAAGACCCGAGGGGTCGCGCGCGGGGGCAGTCGAGGGGCGCGCCCGCCACCGCTCCGGTCGATCCGCCGAGGAGGGCCGGGCCGGGGAGCCTCTCCCCCGGGGGCGTCTGACCCCGCGCTCAACGCCACGCTCCGGAAGGCCCGACCGGTCGCGCGCGGGGGCAGTCGAGGGGCGCGCCGACCGCACCTCGCACCCTCCGAGCGCGCCCCGTCCCCCGGGGGAGAGGCTCCCCGGCCCGGCCCGGTGGTGGTGGCGCCGACCCGTTTCAGGTCCCGCGGGGGGGAGGCTCCCCGGCCCGGCCCGGTGGTGGGGGCTCGCAGCAGCCGCTCTCCTCCTCGCCGCCGAGGCCGCCCGCTGCCTCGCCCCGCCCACCCTGCTCCTGGACGGCCGCCCCGTCACCCGCACCGAACCGTTCCCGCCCGGCGATCACGCTGCCCACCGCCTCGAGGCGCGCTGACGCCCGCCCGGTAGGATGCGCCAAGCAATGGACCTCGCCGGCAAGACCGTCTGGATCACCGGCGCCTCCTCCGGCATCGGCGAGGCGCTCGCCTACGAGCTGGCGGCGCGCGGCGCCCGCCTGGTGCTCTCGGCGCGCCGCGGCGCCGAGCTGGAGCGCGTGCGCGCCGCCTGCGCGCGGCCCGACGACCATCTGGTCGTCCCGCTCGACCTCGCCGACCCCGCCACCCTCGAAGCCGCCGCCCGCGAGGTGCTCGAACGCCTCGGCCCGCCCGACGTCATGGTCCACAACGGCGGCGTCAGCCAGCGCGCGCGGGCCGAGGACACCGACATGGCGGTCGTTCGCCGCCTGCTCGAGGTCGACTTCTTCGGCACCGTCGCCCTGACCCTCCACCTGCTCCCGGCGATGGTCGCGCGCGGCTCCGGACGGCTCGTAGTGGTGAGCAGCCTGGTGGGCAAGATCGGCACCCCGCTCCGCTCCGGCTACTCCGCCGCCAAGCACGCGCTCCACGGCTGGTTCGACTCGCTGCGCGCCGAGGTCCACGACCGCGGCGTGCGGGTGACGATCGTCTGCCCCGGCTTCGTGCGCACCCCGCTCCCGATCCACGCCCTGACCGGCGACGGCACGCCCCAGGGCTCGATGGACCGCGCCCAACGCCGCGGCCTCGACCCCGCCCTGGTCGCCCGCCGCATCGCCCGCGCGCTCGAGCGCGGCGAGGACGAGCTGCTGATCGCCGGCAAGGAGCGCCTCGCGGTCCACCTCGCCCGCTTCTTCCCCGGCCTCTTCCGGAAGCTCATCCGCAAGGCGCGGGTGACCTGAAGGACGCCTCCTCGCGCCCTCCCTTTCCATCCCATGGGCTGGATGGCCGCCCCGCCCGCGGCCCGAAGGCGATAGCATGCCCATCCATGAGCGTCGCCGTCCGCCGCAGCCTGTGGCTCGCCGTCCTCCTCCTCGTCGCCGCCGCGATCGCCGTCCCGCGGTTGGTCACCTCCGAGCGCGCCGGCGAGCACGCGGCGGACGCCGTCCCCGCCGAGGAGGCGCCGCCGCGGGTCGAGGTCCACACCGTGGTCGCCGAGCGGCTGGCCGAGACCCTGCTCACGACCGGCACGCTCTACGCCGACGAGCGGATCGAGGTGGTGAGCGAGATCGCGGGCAAGATCGAGCGCATCCACTTCGCCGAGGGCGCCCGGGTCGCGGCCGGCGCGCTCCTGGTCGAGCTCGACGACCGCGAGCTGACCGCCGAGCGCGGGCGGGTGGCGGCGCGGCTCGAGCTGGCGGCGCGGCGCGCCGAGCGCCAGCGCCAGCTCTACGAGGAGGGGCTGATCAGCGACCAGGAGTACGACGCCGCCGCGACCGAGGCCGACGCCCTCGCCGCGGAGCTCCAAGTGATCGAGGCGCGGCTGGCCAAGACCGAGATCCGCGCCCCGTTCGCCGGCGTGGTCGGCCTGCGACGGATCAGCGAGGGAGCGTACATCTCGCCCCAGAGCCAGGTCACGACGCTCATCGACACCGACCCGGTCAAGCTCGAGTTCGCGGTGCCCGAGCGCTACGCCGCCGACTTCGGCGCCGGCAAGGCGGTCGAGTTCCGGGTCGCCGGCGTCGAGGGCGCGCGCCGCGCGACCGTCTACGCGGTCGAGCCGAGCGTCGACCCCGCGACCCGCACCGTGCCGGTGCGCGCGACCAGCCCGAACCCGGACGCAGTGCTCCTTCCCGGCTCCTTCGCCGACGTCACCCTCGCGGTCCGCGAGGTCCCCGCCGCGCTGACCGTGCCTTCGATCGCGGTCATCCCCGAGCAGGGCGGCAAGCGGGTGTGGGTGCTCGAGAACGGCGCCGCCCAGCCGCGCCCGGTCGAGACCGGCCTGCGCACCGCCGACCGCCTCGAGGTGACGAGCGGCCTCGCCGCGGGCGAGCGCGTGATCGTCACCGGCCTGCAGCTCGTGCGCCCCGGAATGGCGGTCGAGGTCGCCGGCGAGGCGGCGACGCACGTCGAGGCCGCCGGCGACGGGCCGGCGGCAGAAGCGTCCGCCGACTGACCATTTTGCGGCCGATCGCAGAACGGTCTTGACCATTCTGCGATCGGCCTTAGAATAGTCGGGCTCCCGGCTACCGTTTGCGGCCGGGGGCGACGACCGTGCGCCGCCTCTACGAGCAGATCCTCGCCGAGCACTTCCGCGCCGAGCGGAAGATGCTGTTCCTGATGGGCCCGCGGCAGGTCGGCAAGACCACGACCAGCCGCGACGCCGCCCGCGGGCGGGAGCGGTCGCTCTACCTCAACTGGGACAACCTCGACCACCAGAAGCGGATCGTGGCCGGGCCGTCGCGGCTGGCCGACGAGCTGCGGCTGGAGCTGCTGGCGGAGGACCGGCCGCTCCTGATCCTCGACGAGATCCACAAGTACCCGCGCTGGCGGTCGCTGCTCAAGGGCTTCTTCGACACCCACGGCGAGGCGACCGACGTCCTGGTCACCGGCAGCGCGCGTCTGAGCGCGTTCCACCGCAGCGGCGACAGCCTGATGGGGCGGTACTTCAGCTACCGCATGCACCCGCTCTCGGTCGCGGAGCTGGCGCGGCCGGAGGTCGGCGAGGCGCCCGGGGAGCGGCCGCCGGCCCCGATCGACGACGAGGCGTTCGACGCGCTCGACCGCTTCGGCGGCTTCCCGGAGCCGCTGACCCGGGCGAGCGACCGCTTCGCGCTACGCTGGCGGCGCCTCCGCCACCAGCAGCTCTTCCGCGAGGAGCTGCGCGACCTGACCCGGGTGCAGGAGCTGGGCAAGGTCCAGACCCTGGCCCAGCTCGTGGTCGAGCGTGCCGGCCAGCTCGTCACCTACAGCTCGCTCGCCGGCGCGCTCGACGCCTCGATCGACAGCGTCAAGCGCTGGCTGGGCGTGCTCGAGAGCCTGTACTTCCACTTCCCGGTGCGCCCGTGGTTCCGCAACGTCGCGCGCTCGCTGCGCAAGGAGCCGAAGTTCTACCTCTGGGACTGGTCGCTGATCGACGACCCCGGCCGGCGCTTCGAGAACCTGGTCGCGAGCGCACTGCTCAAGGCCGTGCACCTCTGGACCGACCACGGCCTCGGCGAGTTCGGCCTCCACTTCCTGCGCGACAAGGAGAAGCGCGAGGTCGACTGCCTGGTCACGCGCGACGGCCGCCCGTGGCTCCTGGTCGAGGCGAAGCTCTCCGGCCGCGGCGGCCTCTCTCCGAGCCTCCTCCACTTCCAGCGCCAGCTCGGCGCCGAGCACGCCCTCCAGGTCGCCCGCGACCTGCCGGCGGTCGAGCGGAGCTGCTTCGGCCTCGACCGCCCGGCGGTCGTGCCGGCGCGGACGTTTCTGTCGCAGCTTGTCTAGAGAGAGGGGGTCTCGAGCAGACCGCGTGTCGGCTCAGGCGTCGACCGGCGGGTCGAAGACTGCGTCGAGGTCGGCGCGCAGGCGAGCGTAATCGACCCGCGGAGCGTGCCGGCCAGCCGCTTCGAGCGCCGTCCGCGGCACGAACCGGCGCGCGGCGAATGGTCGCAGCTCGGCCACCGGCATGCCGTTGAAGGTCACTGTCATGGTCTGACCGGCCTGGACGTCCCGCAGCACGGCCGCGGAGTCTTTGCGCAGCTCGCGCTGGGCGACGATCCGCTTCATCGCGCCCGAGCGTAGCAGACCTCCCTGACCTGCCCGGTCCTTCCGCCGGCCGCCGAGGTTGCTTTCGCGGTTTGTTTCGCGGAGGATCAACGACCTCATGGACTCCCCGCCGAGCGCCGCCGGCGTTTCGCTCGCAGGCCCGGCCAGACCGACCGGCTCGGTGCCGGCGGACCGGCACCGGCTGCGCACGCTGGCGGTGCTCGCCTCGCCGGTGGCCGGCGCCGGCGGCGGGCCGCCGCTCGGCCCGCCGCTCGATCTCTGGGGCGAGTGGGAGCGGCTCGCGGAGGGGCTCGGAGCGCGTGACGCCACCGACGGCGGCGCCGCCCCCTGGGCGGTCGGCCGGCTCCCCTCGCCCACCGCCGAGGCGCTCGCCGACGAACTGGTCCAGGGAGATGGAGCCGGCTATCAGGTGCTCCACCTCGCCGCCCACGGCTGCCCGGAGGGCCTGGTCCTCGAAGACCGGCTCGGCCGCGAGACCCTGCTCCCGACGGCGGATCTGGTTGCCGCCTTGCGCGGCCGCGGGGTCCGGCTCGCCGTCCTCAACGCCTGTGAGACGGTCGACGTAGCGCGCGCCCTGGTCGAGCAGGGCGCGGTCGCGGCGGCGATCGCGACGCGGGAGTCGATATACGACGAGGAGTCCAAGGCGCTGACCCGCCGCCTCTACCGCCGGCTCGCCCAGGGCGAGCCGGTGGCGACGGCGGTGGCCGCGGCGTGCCAGGAGATCCGCCAGGTCGCGGCCGAGCGTCTCGCGCATCTCAAGCTGGACCCTGCCGCCCGCGCCGACAACCTGGTGCTCGTTGGCGACGGCCGGGTGCGCCTCATGGTCGAGCCGCCTGCGGCCGGGGACCCCCTGCTCCGCCGCGGTCTCCCGCCCCACAACGACCCCATCCCCCTCGCCCGCCTCGCCGGCTTCGTCGGCCGCCACCAGGAGCTGTACGAGCTGATGCAGTGGTTCGAGGAGCCCGGCAGGCTCGCCTACGCCCTCCACGGGGTCGGCGGCATCGGCAAGACCACGCTCGCCCTGGCCGTCGCCGTGCGCCAGGCCCACCGCTTCGACGCGCTCGCGTTCGCGACGGCGAAGGAGCGCCCCGACTTCGGCCCGCGGGAGGTCTACCTCGCCCTCGCCGGTGCCCTACGCCTCCAGCCGGACCCGTCCGCAGCGGCCGATCCGGAGTCGGCGGCGACGCATCTACTCAACGAGCGCCGTTTCCTCCTCGTCCTCGACAACCTCGAGACCGCCGGCGCGGAGGCCCGCCGATCGCTCGCCCGGATCCTCGACGGCATCGAGCCCGCGGCCGGGAGCCGGGTGCTCCTGACCCTCCGCCCGCAGCAGGCCGACCCGCTCACCCGGTGCGCCCCCGACCAGCGCCGCCTCGACGCCCTCGACGAGGCGAGCGCGCTCCGCCTGGCGTGGGAGCTGGCGGCCGCGCGCAGCGGCTTCCCGGCGCCGCCGGCGGCGCCCGAGCCGGCCGGCGGTGAGAAGACGCGCCTGGAGCGCGTCGCCGCCCGCGCCTTCCTGCGCGGCGTGCCGCTCACGTGGATCGCCGCTTTCGAGCGGCTCGCGGGGCTCGCGTTCCGGCACCCGAAGATGATCGAGCTGGCGATCGGCCAGATCGCGCGCCACCCGGCGGGCGACGGCTGGGCGGCCGCGACCGCCCGCCTCGAAGCGCTGAAAGGCAAGGAACTCTCCGCCGCCCTCGACGAGATGATCGGCACGATGGTCGACGACCTCGCGGCGAGCGACCCCCAAGCCCTGGCCGTGCTCCACGCCGCGCTCGTCTTCGAGGGCGGCGCCCCGTTGCCGCTCCTCCGCGAGGTCGTCCTCGGCCGCGAGACCGCCGAAGGGAGCGACGAGGCGCTGGAGTTCGAGGACGGCCCGCTGCGGGCGGCGCTGGACTCGAACCTGCTCGTCGCCGCCGGCGGCCGCTGCGACCTCGATCCGCCGGTGCGGGCCTACCTGGAGCGCTTCCGGCCGCCGGAGCCGGGGGTGCGCTACGAGCTTGAAATGCGCCATGGGCGAGCGCTGGTGCCGGTGCTCGGTGCCGTCGATGAAGCTCTCCTTCGCGGTGAAGTGTCGCTGGCCGCGATCCCCGAGTGGGCGAACCTGACCGCCGCGTGGGCACGCCTTGCGGACCGCGTACCGGCCGACCGGCCCTCGTGCGAGCTGATCCTCCAGCACGCCACCCACTGGGGCAACGCCTTGCTGAACACGCACGACCCGCGGCGCGAGACGTGGCTCGCCGCCGCGCTCGCCGCCGCACTCGCCGTCGGCTCCCGCCTCGGCGAGGCCAGCACCCTCCAGGCCATCGGCGACGTGCTCCAGTTCCGCAACCATCTCGACGACGCCCTCGACCACTACCACCGCGCTCTCGAGGCCTTCCGCGCCGTCGGCGACCGCCTCGGCGAGGCCAACACCCTCAGGGCCATCGGCGACGTGCTCAAGTTCCGCGACCGGTACGACGACGCCCTCGACCACTACCACCGCGCTCTCGAGGCCTTCCGCGCCGTCGGCGACCGCCTCGGCGAGGCCAACACCCTC
>CAZNIX010000243.1:0-7505 GCA_964573125.1 uncultured Thermoanaerobaculia bacterium | reverse complement strand
CGGCACGGCCGACTGGCTCGCCGAGCGCGGCCGGAGTTGCGCGGACACCGGCTCCTTGCGCGCGCCGGCCGCCTCAGCCGGCGAGCCGCCGGCGCCGCCCGAGCAGGGCGAGCGCGGCCGCCGCCATCAGCAGCGCCAGCGCGGCGAGGCCCCAGCCCGAGAGGGTCGGGATCTCGAGCACGCTCGGGCCGCCGCCGGGCTCGCCCACGACCACGAGGTCCGTCGGGTCGGCCTGGCCGCCGACCGCCGGGTCGTCGGTCGGGGCGCTCGACTCGTTGGTGCCGTTGCCGTCGCCGTCGAACGCGATCGTGCCCTGGTTCGAGATCGTCGCACCTTCGGTGCCGGGGTTGATCGTCGCCGTGATCGTGATCGTCACCGCACCGCCGCCCGCCGCCAGCGTCCCGTTCCAGGTCACGGTGTTGGTGGCGACGGTGGCGACCGCGGTGCCGCTCGTCGCGCCGGCCGAGACCAGCGTCAGCTCGGACGGCAGCACGTCGGTGAACTCGTCGCCCGGGTTGTCGCCCTGGGCGACGGTGCCGGTGTTGGTCAGGACCACGGTGTAGGTGATCGTGCCGCCGGGTGAGAAGGTGCCCGCAACCGTCTTGGTGCCGGAGACGACGGCGCCGCCGAGCACGTCGGTCGTGTCCGTGGCCGAGTTGTTGGCGGCGTTGGGATCGCTGACGCCGCCGGCGGTCGCGACCGTGGCGGTGTTCGACAGCAGGCCGGTGAAGGCGCCGTCGATCGTGCCGTTGACCGTGTAGGTCACCGAGCCGCCGGCCGGCAGGTTCGCGGTGTCCGCGATGTTACCGGCCCCGGCCGCCGTGCAGGTGCCGCCGGCGGCTCCGGCGCAGGTCCAGGTGGCGCCGGTGAACGCGGCCGGGAAGGTGTCGGACACCGACGAGCCCGGCGCGTCGCTGAGCCCGGAGTTGGAGGCGACGATCGTGTAGGTGATCGCCTGCCCCGGTGCGGCGGTCGCGAGGCCGTCGGTCTTGGCGACCGCGAGGTCGGCCGACGGCGTCAGGGTGTCGGTGTCGGTCGCGGCGTTGTTCGCCGGGACGGGATCGCCGATCGCGCTCGCGACGGTGGCGGTGTTGACCAGGGTGCCGGTCGCCGAGGAGGCGATCGTGCAGGTCGCGGTGTAGGTGACCGAGCCGCCCGCCGGCAGGTCGACCGGGTCGTTGATGTTGCCCGCCACCGGCCCGGCCGTGCAGGTGCCGCCTCCGGCGCCGACGCACGTCCAGGTGCAGGTGAGCGTACCCGGGAAGGTGTCGGCGACCGTGGCGCCGGTCACGCCGTCCGGGCCGGCGTTGCTGGCGGTGATCGTGTAGGTGGTCGAGCCGCCCGGGGTGGCGGTCGCCACGCCGTCGGTCTTGGTGATCGCGAGATCGGCCGAGAGCACCCGGCAGGCGGTCACCGACACGTCGTCGATCGCCAGGCCGGCGAACTGCACCGTAGTGTCGGAATCGAGGTGGAAGTTCAGCTCGGTGTTGAGTCCCGCGTAGGCGCTGGCGTCGGCGCGCATCAGGCTCCAGCCGGAGCTCTCGTTGATCGTCACCGCCGGGTTGCCGACGGCGTCGGTCATCGTCGCGTCGAACCACTCGAAGAGGCGCGTCGGGTTGGCGCCGCCGGCCTCGCGGACGTCGACCGACAGGTGGTCGAACGTCGCGTTCTCGATCTGGTAGCGCTGGGCCCAGGAGACCGTGACCGGCGCCACCAGCCCGGACAGCTCGATGTTCGGCGACAGCAGGTCCTGGTTGCTGCTCGCGTTGTAGGTGTTGTCGAGGTCGGTCACCCAGCAGTTGACGCCGCTGTTGCAGGTGGTCAGGACGGTGAAGGCGGGCAGGCCCCGCTCCCACTCGTCCTGGACGCCGGAGTGGGTGAAGCCGCCGTCGTTGGCCTCGAAGTCCGAGCTGTAGACGACCTCGGGCGCCGTCCCCGGCGGGCAGGCCGGCGGCGGCGGCGGCTCGCAGATGCGCAGGCTCCAGGCGGTCAGGGTGCCGCCGCTGGTGTTGGCCCCGTCGTCGCGGAGGTCGAGCGTCCAGGTGCCGCCGGCGTCCTCGCCGTCGAACCAGGAGAGCCGGTAGGCCAGCTCGGGCTTCCAGTGCGGTCCCCGCATCACCGTGAAGAGCGGCGGCATCGCCGCCTCGTCGTCGAACGTCGTGTCCATCATCTGCTGGCCGCCGGCTGCGGCGGCGCCGATGTCGGTGAAGAGGCCGTTGTCGTTGCCCGCCGGCGAGCGCAGGTGGGCGTCGATGTCCGCCATCAGCGCGTGGTTGAGGACGATCGAGAGGTCGAGGTCGGCGATCCGCGGGTTGCCGGGCACGGTGATCGTCGAGCTGACCAGGCCCGCTCCCGGGCCGATGGTCTGCGGCACGTTGGTCGAGGTGTAGGTCGTGCAGTTCACGCCCTCGTCGGTCGCCGGATGGATGGTGACGCTCAGGTGGTAGGTCGCGGTCGGCCCGCCGGTCCCGGCGCCGGCCGAGTCGACGAAGGCGAAGTAGGTCCCGGCCGTCTTGACGGTCATGAAGTGGGCTTCGGAGTCGCTGGTGTCGACGGCGCCGGCGTCGTCGACGACCAGGATCTGGTTGGTCGCGTCGCCGAAGAGCGCGATCCCGAGCCGGCCGTTCCAGGTCGTGATGTCGTCCTCGGGGTCGAGGTCCATCGAGAGGAAGATGGTGTCGCCGGCGTTCGCGGTGAAGCTGTACCAGTCCTGCTCGGTCGCCATCGCCGGGTCGCGCGCTCCGCTGACCCAGCCGCCCGCCGGCAGCGGGTTCGCCGTCGCGGGCGTGTTGTTGGGCTCGGTCTCGGGCGTCGGCGCGCCGCTCTGCAGGCGGAAGTGCAGGTCGTAGGGCCGGAGCTGGTTGGTGGCGCTGAAGTGCCGGACCTCGAGGAAGTAGGTCCCCGGTCCGGGGATGATCGCGCCGGCGATCGACGAGGAAAGGCCGCCGATCGAGCCGTCGTCGTCGTCGAACTCGATCAGGGTCGTGCCGTCGGTGTCGAACACCCGGAGCTGGCTGTCGGTCGACGCATTGGCCGAGAAGCTGGTCATGGTCGCGGCGTAGACGCGCTCGCCGCCGGCGGCGGTGAACGACCAGAAGTCGACGTCGCCGTTGGGGAAGACGTTGCCCTTGGCGACCACGTTGCTGCCGCCGAGCGGGGTGGCGGTGGCGGAGGTGCCGTTGGGCTCGTCTTCGAAGACGTAGCCCTGGGCCGCCAGGTTGGTGAGCCCGGGCGCGAAGCGCGGCAACGGGCCCGGGACCGGCACGGCGCCGCCCTTGAAGCCGGGGGCGCCCTTGATCTCGGCCGGACTCGAGACCGGGACGATCTCGAAGCCGGCGGCCTGCGCCGGCGCCGCGGCGCCGGCGGTCGGAAGCGCCAGAACGATGGCGCAGAGGAGAAACCGGGAAGGAGCGCGCAGGCCCCCGTGAGTCGTGAACCGCCGCATAGGACCGCCCACCTCCTCGGAGCCTGCGCCGGCGACGCGGTGTCGCCGCACAGCTCGCGTGTGTTGTGGCGGCGGAACATACGACGAAACGCCCGGCACCGCAAGAGGGTTTCCGAGGATTCCCGGTAGAATCCCCGCTCGCTGGCTGACCCGCCCCGAGAATCCCGCTCTGCGACCCAGGGAGCCCGACATGAGGTCGACCGTTCTGTTCTGCGTCCTCGGATCGTTCGCGCTCGCCGCCGGCGCCTCGGCGGCGGCCGCGGACCGCGCCTCTCGCGTCGCGCTGCGCTCCTACGACCTCGACACCCGCGAGCCGGTCGCCGTGCCGGCGGGCCTGGCGGCGGACGCCGCGACCGCGCTGACACCCCTCGGGGCCGGCAGCGAGCTGGTGCTCGTCAAGTACCCGGCGCCGGTGGGCGCGCGCGAGCGAGCGGGCCTCGAGGCGGCGGCCGGGAGGGTGCTCGTCTACCTGCCCCACGACGCCTTCCTGGTGCGGGTCGCCCGCGGCGCCGGCGCGGGTTTCGCGCCCGCCGGGGCGTCTTGGGTCGGTCCCTACCACCCGCTCTACAAGATCTCCCCGGAGGCGGCCGCGCTCGCCGCCGACCCCGGCGCGCGCCCGGCGGACGACCCGGTGCCGGTCCTGCTCCACCTCGACCCGGACACCGACCTCGCCGCCGCGGTCGCCGCCGTGCGCGCGCTCGGCGCCGGGCGGGTGGTGGGCGCGAGGGCCAAGCAGCGCCTCGCCCGGGTGCGCCTGCTGATGACGCCGGGCGAGGTCGCCGCCGGCCTCGACTCGCTGGCGCGCCTCGCGGAAGTGGTGTGGATCGAGCTCGAGGGCCGCCGCGTCCTGGTCAACGACACCACCGCCTGGGTCGGTCAGAGCGGCACCGCGGGCGGCCAGGCGACGCCGGTCCACGACGCCGGCATCCTCGGCCAGGGGCAGGTGGTCGCGGTGCTCGACACCGGCATCGACGCCGACATGTGCTTCTTCCACGACCCGGCCGAGGACCTGCCGGTGCGCAACGAGTGCGACGGCGGCGCGGCGGTCAACGCCGACCACCGCAAGGTGCTGGCGGTCGACTTCCTGTGGCAGTCGGAGTGCAACGGCGGGATCACCGCGCTCGAGTGGGATACCCACGACCACGGCTCCCACGTCGCCGGCACCGTCGCCGGCGACCAGGGCGCGAACGGCGTCCGCGACGCCGCCGACGGCATGGCGCCGGCGGCGAAGCTGGTGATCCAGGACGGCGGCTTCCAGACCGACAACTGCGCCGACCTGCCCGGGCTCGGCTGCCCGGTGGTCGACCTGGTCCCGATCTTCCAGCAGAGCTACGACCAGGGCGCGCGGTTCCACTCGAACTCCTGGGGCGATCGCGAGAACTTCACGCCGCACAACATCTACTCCGCGGGCAGCGAGGACGCCGACGAGTTCATGTGGAGCCACCGCGACTTCCTGCTCGTCTTCGCAGCCGGCAACAACAGCCAGCAAGCCGATTCGGTGGTCAGCCCGTCGACCGCCAAGAACGTGATCTCGGTCGGCTCGACCCAGCGCGGCGCCAACGCCGAGAGCCTGTCGTCGTTCTCGAGCTGCGGCTACACCGACGACGACCGCGTCAAGCCCGACCTGACGATGCCGGGGAGCGGCATCGTCTCTGCCAACAACGACCTCGACGTCGGCACGTTCAACTGCGGCACGCGCCCGATGAGCGGCACGAGCATGGCGACGCCGGGCGCCGCGGGGTTCGCGGCGCTCGCGCGCCAGTACTTCGAGGACGGCTTCTACCCCTCGGGCGCCGCCGTGCCCGCGGACGAGTTCGCGCCCTCGGCGGCGCTGGTCAAGGCGACGCTGCTCAACTCGACCCACCCGATGAGCGGCGTCGGTCCGATCCCCTCCCCGTGCCAGGGCTGGGGCCGCCTGCAGCTCGACAACGCGCTCGCCCTCGGCGCCGGCGGGCGCCGGCTGTGGGTGGAGGACGACGCCGCCGGCTTCGCGGCGGCCGGCGAGCGGATCTTCTATCTCCTGGTCGAGGGCGCCGCCGAGCCGCTGCGCGCCACCCTCACCTGGACCGACTTCCCGTCCACCCCCGCCGCCGGCCTCCACCTGGTCAACGACCTCGACCTCGAGGTCGCCGGCCCGGGCGGCGCCTTCCTCGGCAACGTCTTCGCGGGCGGCGTCTCGATCCCCGGCGGCGCCGCGGACCGCATCGACACCGTCGAGCAGGTCCTGATCGCGGCGCCGCCGCCCGGGGTCTACCGGATCGCGGTGCGCGCGTTCAACGTGCCGAGCGGACCGCAGCCGTTCGCGCTGGTGGTCTCCGGCGAGGTCGTCGCGCCGATCTTCGCCGACGGTTTCGAGAGCGGGGACACGTCGATCTGGAGCGCGAGCGCCGGCGAGTGAGCCGGCGCCGGGGTGCGGCGCTCAGAACGGTTCCTTGGACGAGATCAGCCACTGCGGCGAGGTGATCGAGCGGTCGCCGTCGAGCGGGAACGCGAGGTCGAGGTGGATCATCGAGCCGCGGCCCGAGCGGGTGTGGCCGAGGCGCAGGCCGATGCCGACGTCGGTGAGCACGCCGCCGCCCGGGCCGTCGCCGCGGCCGTCGGCGAACCACGAGCGGCCGGCGTCGACGAACACCGCGGCGCCGACCTGGACGAGGTGGAACGGCCGCCAGCCGGTGACGAAGCGCTGCTCGATGGTGAGCAGCCAGCGGCGGTCGCCGTCCTGGTAGCGCAGCGGGTAGCCGCGCAGGCCGTTGTCGCCGCCGAGAGTGAGCTGGTGGTCGAGGTCGAGCCCGGAGGCGGCGTCCGCGCTCAAGCCGGCGAAGAACACGTTGCGGCCGAAATCGCGCCGGTGGTAGGCGAGGCCGGCGCCGATCACCACGTCTTCGGCGCCGCCGTCCCCCCAGCGGCCGCCGGCGTGCGCCGAGAGGTCGAGGAGCTGCTCGCCGGGCAGCTCCCAGGCGGTGCGCGCCTCGCCCTCGAAGAGCAGCCGCCCGCGGTCGCCGCCGAGCAGCGGCGAGGAGTAGCCGACCCGGGCGCGCAGGCTGCGGCCGACGAAGAGGTCCTCGGTGCGCCCGATCTGGTCGACGTCGGTGTCCTCGATCCAGGCGTCCTCGACGTGCTCGAAGGAGAGCCACGGGTAGACCAGCGTGCGGTCGGCGGGCAGCTCCGTGGGCGCCGGCTCACCGGCCGCCGGCGCGAACAGGTCGCGCGCGTAGGTGACGCCGGCGGTCCAGCGGTTGGCGCCGCCCTCCCGCAGCCCGCGCGAGAGCCCGCCCGAAAGCTCCAGCTCGCGCTCGCGGTGGCGGAAGCGGTCGGTGGCCCGGCCGCGCAGCCAGCGGCGGTCGACGCGGTCGTCGTCGAGCGCCGAGACCTCGGCGGCCCACCGGCTGTCGAGGGCGAAGAACGGGCGCCCGGCGCGCAGGTGCCAGGCCGCGCCGTCGCTATTGTCGGCGTAGCCGAGGTCGAGGCGGGCGCGGCCGCCGAAGAGGCTGGGATCGGCGAAGCGCAGCTCGTTGCCGCTGCGATCGACGCCGTCGCTGTGCTCGAGCGCGAGCAACGTCCCGGTGCCGAGGAGGTTCACGTCCTCGACCTTGAGCCGGGTCGAGTTGGCGCCCCCCTTGCGGCCGAAGCTCAGCCCCGCGTCGAGGGTCCAGACGTCGCGCGCGACCACCTCGACGTCGACCCGGTCGCCGTCGTGCCGGCGGACCGGCCGGATGACGGCGTCGTAGAGGTAGGGATCGGCGCGCAGCAGGCGCTCGGACTCTTCGAGTAGGCGGCGCGAGTAGCGGTCGCCGGGCGTGAACAGGAGCTGGCGGCGGATCACCCCGTCCCGGGTCTCGCGGTGGAGACGGTTGGCCCAGCGGAAGAGCGCGCGGTCTTCGCCCGGCAGGGAGGGGTCGAAGATGTCGCCCACGCGCACCGTGACGCGGTCGATCACCGCCCCCCGGCGCTCGAGCGCCTCGTCGGCCAGGTCCGCCTCGTCCGGCGCCTTGTCGGGCGCGCCGTCGGTCGCGGTCCCGGCGGCCGCGGGCTCGGCCGCGGCCCCGGCGGGCGCCGGCTC
>CAZNIX010000242.1:7215-7516 GCA_964573125.1 uncultured Thermoanaerobaculia bacterium | reverse complement strand
CCGCCGCACCCGGCCGCTACCTGCCGCCGGCGGTCGACCCGCGCGAGTTCGCGGCCGCGGCCGCCGTCGTGCGCACCCTGCGCGGCGACGAGCTGGCCGGCGCGGTGCACGGCGACCGGCTGGTCGTGGCCCTGCCGCTGCCGAGCCCGCTCCCCGAGCCGCCGCAGGCGCACCTGTTCGCGGTGCGTACCGCGGTTGAGGGCGGGTTCGTCTCGGCGTTCTCGAACCGCGCCGCGATCGTCCCGCAGGCGCCGCCCCCGGCCCCGCGCGGGTTGACCGCGGCGCCGCGCGCCGACGGCAT
>CAZNIX010000242.1:5965-7205 GCA_964573125.1 uncultured Thermoanaerobaculia bacterium | reverse complement strand
TCGCGTGGGAGGCGGAGGCGGCCCTCGAAGGGGCAGACAGCGAGCCCGCCGGCGAGGCGGCGGCCGAGGCCGCTCCGGCGGCTTCCGGCGAGACGGCGGCCCCCGGAGACGCCGCGGAGGCGACCGTCGGAGACGCCGCGGAGGCGGCCCCCGGCGGCGAGACCTCCGCGGCGGGCTCCGTCGCCGCACCCGCCGCTGCCGCCGGGCCCGCCGGCTTCCACGTCTACCGCCGCCTCGCCACCGAGCGCGATTTCGGCTCGCCGCTCCAGCTCGTCGGTCCGGCGCAGCGGAGCTTCCTCGACCGCGGCGCCCGCTACGGCCAGCGCTACATCTACGCGGTGACCGCGGTCGCCCAGCGGGTGCCGCTCGTCGAGAGCGCGATCGCCGCCGCGCGCGAGGTCGACTACCGCGACGTCTTCGCCCCGCCGGTGCCGGCGGGCCTGGTCGCGCTCGCCGACGCGGGCGCGGTGCGCCTGGTGTGGGACGAGAGCCGCGCCCCCGACCTCGCCGGCTATCGGCTCTACCGGCGCCGGGGCGACGGCCCGTGGCGGCCGCTGACCGCCGAGCCGGTCACCGCGGTCGAGTACACCGACGCCGACGTCGCCGCCGGCGAGACCTACCGCTACCGGGTGACCGCGATCGACGCGCTGGGCAACGAGAGCGAGCCGGGCGCGGAGACGGAAGCGCTGGCGCGTTAGCCACCGGGGCGGGTGGACAAGGCGAGGTCGCTGGGCAAGGGACCCGCGACCACAGGCGGGCGGCGGTGGACGCCGCCGACGGGCCCGCCCGACGAGCGAGCTGGTCCCGCGCCGTGGACCAACCGAGGGCCTGAACAGAGCGCGCCGGGCCGAGGGCCCGAACTCGGGAAGGAGACCGTGCAGAGAATCGAGTTCTACCGCGTCTCGGGGTCGGGCAACGACTTCCTCGCCCTCCCCGAGCCGGCCGCGGAGCCGTCGCCGGAGGCGATCCGCGCCTGGTGCCGGCGCGGCGTCTCGGTCGGCGCCGACGGCCTGTTCACGCTCCGCCGCAGCGGCGCCGGCGCGGTCGCCATGGACTACCGCAACGCCGACGGCGGCCCGGCCGGGCTCTGCCTCAACGGCACCCGCTGCGCCGCCCGCCTCGCGTTCGACCTCGGCTGGGCCGGCGACCGCGTCACCGTCGAGACCGGCGCCGGCGCCCTCGCCGCCCGCCGCCTCGACGCCACCCGCATCGCGGTCGCTGCCCCACCCCCGACCCCCCC
>CAZNIX010000242.1:5459-5955 GCA_964573125.1 uncultured Thermoanaerobaculia bacterium | reverse complement strand
CGGCCGCGCCCTCCGCCGCCACCCCGCGCTCGCCCCCGCCGGCGCCAACGTCGACTTCACCCGCTTCCCCTCTCCCCCTCTCCCCGGCCCAGCCCGCATGGAGATCCGCACCTACGAACGCGGCGTCGAGGCCGAGACCCTCGCCTGCGGCACCGGCGTCCTCGCCGCCGCCGCCGTCGCCCTCGCCACCGGCCACGCCACCCTCCCCCTCACCGCGCTGACCCGCGGCGGCTTCCCCCTCGCCGTCACCGGCCCCGACCCCGCCCACTGGGAACTCGCCGGCGACGCCCGCATCCTCACCCACGGCCACCTCCTCCCCGACGCCCTCGAATCCCCCACCCCACCCCCTTGGGGCTGACATCTCAATCCGGGTGAGGGAACCCGTTGGCAGGAGTCCGGGTAGGAGCTCCGGCCGGGGGAATCCCGGGTGGGGGGGAGAACCCCCACGCGGGGGGTGGGTGGGCAGGTCCGGGGTGTGGGGCCGAACCCCCGCGGC
>CAZNIX010000242.1:0-5449 GCA_964573125.1 uncultured Thermoanaerobaculia bacterium | reverse complement strand
GAAAAGCGCAGCGCGTGCCCCGGGGGCGGCGCTCCTCACCCCGGACCGGGGGGGTGGTGGTCAAGCGTGCCCCGGGGCGGCGCTCCTCACCCCGGACCGGGGCGGCGGCGGGCCGTGCGCGGCGCGTGCCTCGGGGGCGTCGCTCCTCACTTCGGACCGGGGGGGCGGCGGGCCGTGCGCAGCGCGTGCCCCGGGGGCGGCGCTCCTCACCCCGGACCGGGGGGGCGGCGTCTACCGCTTTGCTACACTCCCCCGCCCCATGCCCCAGCCCGCCTTCCCCCCGGTCGAAGACCAGCTCGCCCTCCTGACCCGAGGCGCCGTCGACCTCATCGACCGCGACCAGCTCGCCGCCAAGCTCGCCCGCTCCCGCGAGCAGCGCCGGCCGCTCACCGTCAAGGCCGGCTTCGACGCCTCGACCCCCGACCTCCACCTCGGCCACGGCGTCCTGCTGCGCAAGATGCGCCACTTCCAGGACCTCGGCCACCGGGTCGTGTTCCTGATCGGCGGCTTCACCGCCATGATCGGCGACCCCAGCGGCAAGAAGACCACCCGCCCGCAGCTCACCCGCGAGCAGGTCGAGGCCAACGCCGCGACCTACCGCGAGCAGGTGTTCCGCATCCTCGACCCCGAAGCGACCGTGGTCGACAACAACGACCGCTGGCTCGGCGCGCTCGGCTCCGACGGTTTGATCAAGCTCGCCGGCCGCTACACCCTGGCGCGGATGCTCGAGCGCGAGGACTTCAAGACCCGCTTCCGCGCCGGCGATCCGATCCACATCCACGAGCTGCTCTACCCGCTGTGCCAGGGCTACGACTCGATCGCGCTCGAAGCCGACGTCGAGCTCGGCGGCCACGACCAGATCTTCAACCTCCTGGTCGGCCGCGACCTGATGAAGGACGAGGGGCTCGAGCCCCAGGTCGTGCTCACCGTGCCGCTCCTGGTCGGCACCGACGGCGTCGAGAAGATGTCCAAGAGCCTGGGCAACGCGATCGCGTTCGAGGACTCGCCGCAGGAGATCTACGGCAAGACGATGTCGATCCCCGACCGCCTGATGTGGGACTGGCTGCTGCTCCTGACCGACGCCCCGGCGGCCGAGATCGAGGCGCGCCGCCGGCGGGTCGAGGCCGGTGAGCTGAACCCCAAGGAGGTCAAGCAGGAGCTCGCCCGCCGCCTGGTCGCCGACCATCACGGCGCGGCCGCGGCGCGCGCCGCCGAGGAGGAGTTCGAGCGCGTGTTCGCCGGCGGCGGCGTCCCCGACGAGGTGCCGGAGGTCGCGGTCCCCGCCGGCGAGCCGCTCGCGAAGCTGCTCGCCGCCGCCGGCCTCGCCGCCAGCAACGCCGAGGCCCGCCGCCTGGTCGAGCAGGGCGCGGTGACGATCGACGGCGAGCGCGCCGGCGATCCCTACCGCCGGCTCCCCGCCCGCCCCGAGCCCTACCTGGTCAAGGTCGGCAAGCGGCGGTTCGCGCGGCTGCGGCCGGCGGAATGAAAAAGGGGCCGCGGTCGCCCGCGGCCCCTGGTCGGCGCCGGGATCGCCCGGCCGGCCGGAACGCCGGAGCTAGAAGGTCCAGCGGAGGCCGAGCTTCGCCCGCCAGCGCGAGCGCTCGTTGTCGATCTGGAACGGCGTGGTCAGCGGGCGCAGTTGGTAGATCGGACGGCCGTCCGCGGTCACGCCCCTGAGGTCGGCCGGGATGACGGTGCCGAAGTTGACGAACCGGACCAGCCCCGCGTCCTCGTCGAACAGGTTGGCCAGGTTCAGCACGTCGAGCGTCACCTGCAGGCTGCCGTAGCCGACCGGGACCTCCTGCGCCAGGTGCAGATCGAGGGTGCTCGACCACGGCGCCAGGTTGCAGTTGCGCGGCGCGATCCCGCCGCGGTGCTTGCCGAGGCACTCCTCGGAGTTGATGTAGGCCTCGAGCTGGGGCCAGGCGGTCGCGGTGATGTCCGCACCCGCGGAGTTGACGATCACGACGTCGTTCGGGCCCGACGGCACGTAGAAGAGGTCGTTGGAGAAGGCGAAGTCGCCGTTGAGGCTGCCCGGCCGGTCGGTGAAGCTGAAGGAGGTGCCGAGCAGGTAGGTGTAGGGCCGGCCCGACTGGTGGTTGTAGTAGAGGCTGACCGTGGTCGGCCACTTGGTCAACGGGTTGAAGCGGTAGGAAGCCGACGCGACGACCCGGTGCTCCACCTGGTAGTCCGAGGTCGAGACCTCCGGGTCGTTGGGGTCGATCCCCTCCTGGAACTCCCAGTTCGACACCGCGCGGCTCGAGGTGCCGTCGTTGACCACCGTGGAGTCGCCGTAGACGTAGGAGAGGAATCCCCACAGCCCGCGGCCGGCGGGCTTCTCGAGCTTGACCGCGACGTTGGTCGCCTCGCCCTCGGAGGTGTTGGTGATCAGGAAGGCGCCGCTGACACCGGGGTCGACCTTGGTGAACACCGGCCGGCCGTCGAACGGCAGCGTCCCGGTCTGGCGCAAATTGACGTTCCTGTAGTTGATCTCTTCGATCGAGTCGGCGTAGATCCCCTCGACCGACCCGATCAGACCCCACCACGGCAGCTCGTGGTCGTAGGCCAGGTTGAAGCGCAGCACCTGGGGGAACTTGAAGTCCGGATCGATCAGGTTGAACTCGCCGATCGAGACCGGGACCCCGGCCGGCACCTGTTGGCCGAACGGGTCGGGGTTGAACGGCACCGCGTTGAAAACCGTGATGAACTGCTGCTCGATGCCGGTGCGGGCATAGTTGTTCGAGATCCACACGTACGGCGTCCGGCCGGCGAAGATGCCGCCGCCGCCGCGAAGCTGCCGCCGGGCGGTGCCGCCGATGTCCCAGTTGAAGCCGAGCCGCGGCTGCCAGAGCTGCTCGCCGTCCGGCAGCTCGTCGGTGCGGAAGCCGTAGGTCGCCTCGGTGAACGGGTTGCGGGTCGCCTTGTCGGGGAAGTACGGCACGTCGACGCGCAGGCCGTAGGTCAGCGACAGGTTGGGCTTGACCGCCCACTGGTCGCCGAAGTAGAGCCCGACCTGGGTGACGTCGAACTTCTGGGACTTCTGCTGGCCCGCCGGCACGATCGTGAAGTCCCACTGGCGCGCCGGCGCGTTCTGCAGGAAGGCATCGAGGGTGGCGAACTGGTAGGCGCCGAACGAGTTCTGGATGAAAAGGTTGTCGAAGGTGAACAGCTCGTTGTGGGTGCCGAGGACGAACGTATGGTTGCCGCGGATCCAGGTGAAGTCGTCGGTGATCTCGACGATGTCCTGGTCGAGGGCGTTCTCGGTCGAGAACGGCTCGGTGCCGACCTCGAACTCGAAGCGCTGGGAGTCGAGGGGGCCGCGGACGTCCTCGATCTCGATCCACGGGAAGGTCAGGCCGCCACGCCCGGCGCGGCGGTCCTTGATCGTCTGGTACGTGAGCCGCGCCTCGTTGAACGCGTTGGACCCGAACACGCTGTTGAGCTGCGCCACCGTCGAGTTGGTCTCGTTGGTGATCGTGTAGGCCTCGCTCGGGAACTCGTAGGTGGTCGTGCCCGGGAAGTTGATGTCGTTCGCGGCGTCGACGTAGTTGTGGCGGAGCGTGAGCTGATGGCTCGGGCCGAGGTTGAAATCGAGCCGGCCGAACAGCTTGTCCGCGGGCGTGTCGCGGGTGTCCTCGGCGATCCCGCCCGGATCGAACCCGTAGCGCTGGATCAGCGTGTCCCGGAACAGTTGCGCTTCGTTGACGAGCTCGCCGTTGGCGAACGCGAGGCCGCTGCGCCCGTCGAGCGAGAATCCGGTCGGCGTCGTCTGGTCGACGAACTCGCCGTTGACGAAGAAAAAGGCGCGGTCGCGGGCGATCGGCCCGCCCAGGCGGAAGCCGTAGCTGTCCTCCTCGAAGGTGCCGAACTCGCCGCCCTGGTTGGCTGCGAGGTCGCCGACCCAGTCCTGGTCGCGCGTGAAGTAGAAGACCGAGCCCTTCCAGGCGTTGCTGCCGCTGCGCGTGATCGCGTTGACGCTGCCGCCAGAGAACCCGCCTTGGCGGACGTCGAAATCGGCGATCACGAGCTGGAACTCCTGGATCGCGTCGAGGCTGATCGGGGTGGTGTCGGCCTGGCCGCCCGGGGTGCCGGTGTCGGCGAGGCCGAAGAGGTCGTTGTTGACCGCGCCGTCGATCTGGATGTTGTTGTAGCGGGTGTTGCGCCCGGCGACGCTGACCGCCGACGACCCGGCGTTGATCTGGGCGGTGGTCATGAACGGGTTGGTGCGGGCGAAATCCTCGAAGCCGCGGCCGATCGTCGGCAGGCTCTCGATCTCCTGGAGCGAGACGTTGCTCGCCGCGCCGGTGCGCGAGGAGGAGAACAGGGTGTCGGCCTGGCCGACCACGGTCACCGTCTCCTCGACCGCGCCCAGCTCGAGCGTGAAGTCGACCGGCACCGACTGGCCGAGGCGGACGAAGATGTCGGTCTTCTCCTGGGTGGTGAAGCCCTCGAGCGAGGCGGTCAAGGTATACGGCCCGCCGACCCGGGCGCCGGCGATCAGGTAGGTGCCGTCCGCGCGCGCCACCACCACGTAGCGGGTGCCGGTCGGCAGGTGGACGGCGGTGACCGTCGCCCCGGGCAGGGCGCCGCTTTCGGAGTCGGTGACCCGTCCGGTGACGGTGCCGGTGGTCACCTGGGCCAGTGCGGCGGGCGCCCAGGCCAGCGCCAGGGCCAGCGCGGCGGCGAAACAGAACAGGGTGCGGAGAGCGGGTCTCATCGGGTTCCCTCCATGGTGCGGGGTTGGCGGAGAGTCGCTTGCCGGCGCAGGAGCAAGACTCGTCCGGGGTTTGCTGACTCGGGGTGCACGTCGAGCGACGCCGGCGTCCGCCGGCCCATGGCGGATGATGCCCGGCCGGGGTGGCCGGTTTGTGAAGCGGCGGTGACGTTGGCGCGGCGTCGGGGCATCGGCGCTGGACGATCCCCGGGCGCGGGACGGTTCTGCTGCGGTGGCCCGCGGCGCTCTGGGCGCCGGGGCGCCCGGTGGATCGAGACCGAACGGCGGCAGCATAGCACGCCGCGAGGACCTGAAAGACGCCCGCGCGCGGCGTGAACGAGGCGTCGTCGGACGACCCGCCGAAACCGCCCGTGGCCACGCGGTCGGCCGGGCCGTCGGCGCCGCGGCGCCCGCTCCCGGAGGCGCAGCGCGATCGCCGGACCGGACGCCGGCGGGCCCCGCAACGAGGAGCGGCGGGGGAGTCGGATCCGGCCGCGCGCGCAATCGGAGCGTCCACTCGCCCTCGACGGACCGACGGGGGCATTGCCCCCAGAAAGGGGTGCGGCGGCGTCGCCGGACGCCGGCCGCACCCGCGCTCGCAACTTCACCGCTATCATCGGACTCGACGATGGCGACCCTCGAGAAGACGAGCGGCGGGCGCGCGCGCCTGGGCCGGGCGGCGGCGGTCGTGCTCGCCGCCGCGCTCGCGGCCTTCGCACCGAGCGCGTCCGGCGG
>CAZNIX010000241.1:0-7519 GCA_964573125.1 uncultured Thermoanaerobaculia bacterium | reverse complement strand
CTCGGCGCGCCTCGACGCCCGCGGCGGGCGCTGGGGCACGCTCCTGCCCTCGACCCCGCTGCTCCCCGGCCGCGGCAACGGCCTCGGCTGGCAGCAGCTCGGCGTCGCGCCGCCGGCGAGCGAGTCGGCGTTCGAGCACGCCGCCTGGCAGGCCTTCGCCGGCTGGGTCGCCCAGCACCGCGGCGCCCTGCGCCTCGACCCCGCAGAGCTGACCCGCGGCCGGGTGACCGCGCGCGAAGCGGGCGCGCTGGTCCAGATCTACGCCCCACGCGCGGTCGGCGGCGTGCCGGTGCGCGGCGCCTACCTGACCGCGGTCGTCCGCCACGGCAACCTGGTGCTCCTCGGCGCCCAGCGCTGGGGCGACGTCCGGGTCTCGACCGTGCCGGAGCTCTCGGCGGACGACGCCCGCGACCGCCTCGCCGCCCACCTCGCGCCCCTGGCCGCGGAGGGCTCGTGGGGCAAGCGCGAGCTGGCGATCGTGCCGGTGCTCGACGCCGCCGGCGGCTACGGCCACCGCCTGGCCTGGACGCTGCGCCCGACCATCCCGGGCGACCTCGGGCGCTGGGAGGCGCTGGTCGATGCCCACACCGGCGACCTGCTGCTCTTCGAGGACACCAACCAGTACGCGACCACCCGGCGCGTGCAGGGCGGCGTCCTCCCGGTGTCCAACGACGGCACGGCGCCCGACGGCGTCGAGCAGCCGGGCTGGCCGATGCCGTTCTCCGACCTCGGGTTCGGCGGCTCGACCGTCTTCACCGACGCCGGCGGCAACCTCGCGACCTGCGTCGACGGCAACGTCACCTCGACGCTGAGCGGTCGGTTCGTCAACATGGCCGACCAGTGCGGCGCGATCAGCCTGACCTCCGCGGGCGACGTCGACTTCGGCACCTCGGGCGGCACCAACTGCACGACCCCCGGGTTCGGCGGCGCCGGCAACACCCACGCCTCACGCTCGGGCTTCTTCGAGGTCAACCGGATCGTCGAGCAGGCGACCGGCCAGCTCCCGGGCAACCCCTGGCTCGCCGCGCAGCTCACCGCCAACATGAACATCAACCAGAGCTGCAACGCGTTCTGGAACGGCTCGACGATCAACTTCTACCGCTCGAGCGCGAGCTGCGCGAACACCGGCGAGCTGGCCGGCGTGTTCGACCACGAGTGGGGCCACGGCATGGACGACAACGACGCCGTGCCCACGGTCTCGAACCCCGGCGAGGGGATCGCCGACATCTACGCCTACCTGCGCCTGAACGCCTCGTGCATCGGCCGCGGCTTCCGGCTGGGCAGCAACTGCGGCGGCTACGGCGACCCGTGCGTCGCCTGCGACGGCGTGCGCGACATCGATTTCGCGCAGCGCGCCTCGGGCCAGCCCCACGACATCGACTGGGCCGGCCCGACCTGCGGCAGCGGCTCGGGCACCCCGTGCGGCGGCTCGACCCACTGCGAGGGCTACGTCTACTCGGAGGCGGTGTTCGACCTCGTCAACCGCGACCTGCCGGCGCACTACGGCCTGGACCACGACACCGCGCTCGAGATCGGCACCCGGCTGACCTACCTCGGCGCCGGCAACGTCGGCACCTGGTTCGCCTGCACGACGCCGTTCGGCGGCTGCGGCGCCACCGGCGGCTACCTCAACTACCTCGCCGCCGACGACGACAACGGCGACCTCGGCGACGGCACGCCGCACATGGAGGCGATCTTCGACGCCTTCGACCGCCACCAGATCGCGTGCGGCTCGCCGGCCGTCCAGGACGGCGGCTGCGCCGGCGCGCCGGCTTCCGCGCCGTCGGTTACCGGCGTTGCGCTCGACCGCGGCGCGAGCCTCTCGTGGGGCGCGGTCGCGGGCGCGACCAAGTACCTCGTGCTGCGCACCGACGGCGTCTTCCAGTGCGATTTCGGCAAGACGAGGGTGGGGGAGACCACCGGCACGAGCTTCACCGACGGCGGCCTCCAGAACGGCCGCGCCTACTCCTACGTGGTGCTCCCGATCGGCGGCGACGACGCCTGCATCGGTCCGGCCAGCGCGTGCACCACCGTGACCGCCACCGCCGGCCCGAACCTCTCGATCGACGTCGCTTCGGCGGCGCTGACCATCACCAGCGGCGACGGCGATCCGTTCCTCGACAACTGCGAGTCGGCGACGCTGTCGTTCGACGTCGCCAACATCGGCGCCGGCGGCCAGACCAACGTGCAAATCACCTCGGTGGTGCCCGTGTCGCACCCGTCGATCACGATCACCGACAGCTCGGTGACGCCCTCGACCCTCGCCGCCTGCGACGTCGCCGCCGGCAGCTTCGATTTCGACGCCGCCGGGCTCGCCCCCGGCGACACCGTGCGGTTCGACGTCACCGTGACCAGCGACGAGCTGAGCCCGTTCGCGCGCACCGCGTCGCTGTTCGTCAGCGGCACCGAGAGCGACTTCCAGAACTTCGCCACCAAGACCTTCGACTTCGAGACCTCGACCGAGGGCTGGCAGGTGATCGAGGGAACGTTCAACCGCACCAGCGCCGGCGGCGGCGGCAACGGCACCGCGTGGTACGAGGCGTCGTCGGCCAACCTCGCCGACCAGTGCGACCACATCCGCTCGCCGATCCTGCGGCTCGGCTCGACCTCGACGCTCTCGCTCTACAACCAGTTCGACATCGAGCCGGTGTTCCAGGGCCAGACCTGGTACGACCGCGCCAACGTCGGGCGCTTCGACCTCGCCACCGGCGTGCGCACGCCGGTCAATCCGAGCGGCGGACGGCTCTACAACGCCGGCGGCGCCAACGGCACCTGCGGCACCACCGGCCAGGCGGGCTGGGGCGGCGCGGCGACCTCGTGGGCGCAGAGCACCTGGAGCGCGAGCGCGCTCGGCTCGGCCGCGGTCGCCGGCGACCTGATCCAGCTCGACGTCCGCTACGGCACCGACGCCGTGCTCCAGGGCTTCGGCCTCCACTTCGACGAGGTGACGCTGACCAACGTCGACGTCCAGGTCGCCGACGGCCAGTCCGACGTCTGCGCGCCGTCGGTGTGCGGCAACGGCGTGCGCGAGGGGAGCGAGCAGTGCGACGGCGCCGACCTCGGCGGCGCGACCTGCGCCGACGTCGGCTGCGCGAGCGGCACCGTCGCGTGCACGCTCACCTGCACGCTCGACTTCTCGGGCTGCACCGACTGCGTGGTCTGCGGCAACGGCGACTGCGAGCCGGGCGAGGACTGCCTCACCTGCCCGACCGACTGCCCGGTGTTCCCGATCCCGGGCGCCGTCTGCGGCAACGGCCTGTGCGAGGCCGGCGACGGCGAGGACTGCACGAACTGCCCGGCGGACTGCAACGGCGTCCAGGGCGGCAAGCCGGCGAACCGCTTCTGCTGCGGCAACGGCGGTCAGAACCCGGTCGGCTGCTCCGACTCGCGCTGCACGACCGGCGGCTTCTCGTGCACCACCGTCCCGGCGGGGCCGGGCGGCTCGACCTGCTGCGGCGACCTCGTGTGCGAGAGCCCGGAGGACGGCACGAACTGCCCGCTCGACTGCGGCGCGTGCACCGGCAGCGAGACCGGCCTGTGCACCGACGGCGAGGACAACGACTGCGATGGCTTCACCGACTGCGCCGACGCCGACTGCGCGCTCGACCCGGCGTGCGCCACCTCGTGCGGCAACGGCACCTGCGACCCCGGCGAGGACTGCAACTCGTGCTCGGCCGACTGTGACGGCAAGCTGAACGGCCCGCCGTCCGGCCGCTTCTGCTGCGGCAACGGCATCCCCGAGGGCCCGGAGGGCGACGGCTCGATCTGCGACGGCAACTTCTAGCCGGGCGGGATCGGCGGACCAGGGCGGGAGCGGCTTCGGCCGCTCCCGCTTTTCTCGTGCGCGTCGCTCCGCCGGCCGCCCGCGCGACCGCGGTAGGCTCCCTGCGCCGAGGAGGGAAGGCCGATGGCGGACGAGATCACCTGGGCCGAGTTCGAGCGCGTCGAGCTGCGCGTCGGCACCGTGCTCGCCGCCGAGCCGCTCGAGGGCGCGCGCAAGCCCGCCTACAAGCTCACCGTCGACTTCGGCCCCGAGATCGGCGTCAAGCGCTCGAGCGCCCAGCTCATCGACCTCTACACCCCCGAAGACCTGATCGGCCGCCAGGTCCTCGGCGTCGTCAACTTCCCCCCCAAGCGCATCGCCGGCTTCGCCTCCGAGGTGCTGATCACCGGCTTCCTGCGCAGCGGCGGGGAAGTGGTGCTCGCGGTGCCCGAGCGGGCGGTGCCGAACGGGGCGAAGCTGATGTGACCCGAAGCGTCGAGCCCATGGGCGCCAAGACAGCGCGGGTCCAGATCCGGGTGACGCCGAAGCAGAAGGCGGCCCTAAAGCGCGCGGCGCGCCGCGCCGGGCAGTCCGTCTCCGCGTATGTCCTCGCGCGCGTGCTGCCGTCCGGTCGCGACCGGCTGGCCGCGCTGACCGTTTCCCTGGCCGACGAGCGCGAGCGCCGCTTCGCGCTGGCCGAGATCAATGACCTCCTTGCGAGCCTCGATCGCACCGACCTCGCCGACGCGGTCGCCGTCCGCCCGCCCGGTGACCTGTCGGTCTACCTGGAGAACTACCTCGCGGCGATGATCGAGCAGGCCGCGGTGCAGAAGCGGATCAGGCCTCCGGCCTGGCTGCGCGACATCAAGCCGCTCGAGGAGCCGCACTTCGCCACCGACCTCCCAGGCCTCCGCCTGTACCTACTCCGCGCGTCCCCGATTCCGTTCCGGCGGCGCAACATCTTTGTCGACTCCGGCGTGGGTAGCCGGGTCTGAGGGCCCCGCCGCGCACCGCCGGGATGACCGGCTCCGGGCAGCGAGGCCGTGGTGCCGGGAGCGGTTGGTAGACTCGGCGAAGCACAGCCACATCGCCCTCGCCATGTACGCGATCGAGTTCGCCGCCCGAGTCGAAGAGGACCTCGCGGACCTTCGCGCCCACGAGCGCCGGCGGATCCTCGACGGGATCGACGAACAGCTCGCCTACCAACCGGCGGAGATTACGCGCAACCGTAAGCCGATCGTCGGCCTCGTACCGCCGTGGGAACACGAGCAGCCGGTCTGGGAGCTGCGCGTCGGCGAGCACCGGGTCTTCTATGATGTGAACGAGCCGGCTCACCGCGTCGTCGTCCGGGCGATCCGGTACAAGCCGCCACACAAGACGACGGAGGAGATCCTGTGAAGACCCTGGAGCTGGGCGATACCCAATTGGAGGCCTGCGTCGCCGAGGCACAGGACGATCAGGTGCTCCTCACCCGCGGCGGCAAGGCAGTCGCAGTCCTGATCGGTCTCGATGAGGAGCAGGAGCAGCTCGGCAGGAGCGAGCGGTTCTGGAGCCTCATCGCCGAGCGCCGGCGAGAACCGACGATCTCTCGGGAGGAGCTGGAGCGACGTCTCGACGCGAGGCGCTCGAGCGCGCGCGACTGACGGCTCCCGCGAGCCGGTTCACGGTGGGGGCGACATCTATGCCCGAGGGAGACCCTGTGCCGAAGACCCGGCGAAAGCGGACGGCCACCGCCGCGAAGACGACGACCGCGGCCACCGTGGGCTACGAGGCCCAGCTCTGGCAGATGGCCGACGCCCTGCGCGGCTCGATGGACGCCGCGGAGTACAAGCACGTGGTCCTCGGCCTCCTCTTCCTCAAGTACATCTCGGACGCCTTCGAGGAGCAGCACGCCAGGCTCGTCGCCGAGAAGGCCGAGGGCGCCGATCCCGAGGACCCCGACGAGTATCGCGCCGAGAGCATCTTCTGGGTGCCGCCCGAAGCGCGCTGGGCGCACCTGAAGGCACAGGCGAAGCAGCCCACGATCGGCCGGCTCGTGGACGACGCCATGGCCGGCATCGAGCGCGACAACGCCGCCCTCAAGGGCGTCTTGCCCAAGGACTACGCCCGCCCCGCGCTCGACAAGACCCGCCTCGGCCAGCTCATCGACCGGATCAGCAACATCAAGGTCGGCGACGAGGAGGCCAGGAGCCGGGACGTGCTCGGCCGCGTCTACGAATACTTCCTCTCGCAGTTCGCGAGCGCCGAGGGGAAGAAGGGCGGCGAGTTCTACACGCCGCGCTGCGTGGTCAAGCTCCTGGTCGAGATGATCGAGCCCTACCGCGGCCGGGTGTACGACCCGTGCTGCGGCTCGGCGGGGATGTTCGTGCAATCGGTCGAGTTCATCCGCGCGCACTCGACCGGCAACGGCAACGGCGAGCGCAAGCGAGCCGTCGCCGGTGCGCGGGCCGGAGGGCCGGGCACCGGCAACGGCGGCAAGGCCCGACGCGACATCTCGATCTACGGCCAGGAATCGAACTACACCACCTGGCGCCTGGCCCGGATGAACCTCGCCATCCGCGGCATCGACGGCCAGATCGCCCACGGCGACACCTTCCACGACGACCGCCACGCCGACCTCAAGGCCGACTTCATCCTCGCGAATCCCCCCTTCAACGTCTCCGACTGGGGCGGCGAGCGTCTGGCCGGCGACAAGCGCTGGCAGTACGGCACGCCGCCCAAGGGCAACGCCAACTTCGCCTGGGTGCAGCACATCGTCCACCACCTGGCGCCCGCCGGCGTGGCCGGCTTCGTCCTCGCCAACGGCTCGATGTCGTCGAACCAGTCCGGCGAGGGCGAGATCCGCAAGAACCTGATCGAGGCGGATCTCATCGACTGCATGGTCGCGCTCCCGGGGCAGCTCTTCTACTCGACGCAGATCCCGGCGTGCCTGTGGTTCCTCGCGCGCGACCGCAAGGACGGGAAGTTCCGCGACCGCCGCGGCCAGATCCTCTTCATCGACACCCGCAAGCTCGGCCGCATGGTCGACCGCACCCACCGCGAGCTGACCGACGAGGACGTCGCGCGGATCGCCGCCACCTACCACGCCTGGCGGGGGGAGGAGGACGCGGGCGAGTACGCCGACGTCCCCGGCTTCTGCAAGAGCGCGACGCTCGAGGAGGTCCGCAAGCACAGCCATGTGCTGACGCCCGGCCGCTACGTGGGGGCAGAGGCCCAGGCGGACGACGGCGAGCCGTTCGAGGAGAAGATGAACCGCCTCGTCGCGACGCTGCGCGAGCAGCAGGCCGAGGCCGCCACGCTCGATGCCGCCATCGAGGTCAACCTCCGCCACCTCGGCTTCTGGAAGCCATCGTCATGACACCGGATGCACTACGGGAGCTGATCGCGGCAGGTGAGACTCTGAACGTCGAGTTCAAGGGCGAAGAGCGGTCGCCGTTGAACGACCGCGATCTGATCGAGACGGTCGTCTGTCTGGCGAATCGCCCGGGAAGCGATCCCGCCTGGCTCCTGGTGGGTGTTCAAGAGGACGGCCGCATCACGGGTGCGCGCACCCGCCACGGGAACACGATCGATCCACACAAGCTGATCGCCCTCATCGGCAACCGCACGCGGCCACCGGTATCCGTACTGGTCGACATCGTCAGCGTTGAGGCCGTGCCGGTTCTGGCGATCGAGGTGCCGGCACAGAAGCAGCTCGTGGGGTATCTGTTTACCGTCCCTGGGAAAGCCTCTGGGAAGGCAGGGCCGAGCGTGGGG
>CAZNIX010000240.1:2173-7533 GCA_964573125.1 uncultured Thermoanaerobaculia bacterium | reverse complement strand
GCCACCGCGAGCGCCGCCGCCGCCCAGCGCCGGGCGGTGGCGGTGGGGTCGCGCTCCAGCTCGGCGAGCAGCGCGCCGAGGTCGGGGAAGCGCTCCTCGGGCCGGCTCGCCAGGCCGCGCAGCAGGGCGCGCCGCAGCCGGGCCGGCACCCGCCGGTGGTCGCGAGGCGGACGGATCTCGGCGGCGTCGATCGCGCGCAGCAGCTCGCCGGTGGTCTCTCCCGCGAACGGCAGCACGCCGTAGAGCGCCTCGTGGAGCGCGACGCAGAAGCTGTACCGGTCCGCCGCCGGCGCCGCGGGCTCGCCGCGGAGCTGCTCGGGCGCCATGTAGGCGAGCGTGCCCGGGACGGTGCCGTCGAGCGTGACCGCGGCGTCGAGGGCGCTGCCCGGGGAGTGAGCCGGCGCGCCGGGCCGCGGCGCGTCGCCGTCCGCCTCGGTGGCGAGGCGCACCAGGCCGAAATCGGCCACCCGCACGCGCCCGTCGGCGCCGACCAGGACGTTCTCCGGCTTGAAGTCCCGGTGGACCAGGCCGGCGGCGTGGGCGGCGGCGAGGCCGCGGCCGGCCTGGGCGAACGCCGAAACCACCTCGCGCCGGGAGCGCGGCGCCGCCGCGAGCCACCGGCGCAGATCGGTCCCCTCGACCAGCTCCATGGCGAGGAAGACGCGCTCGCCGATCGCGCCGGCGTCGTGGACCACCACGACGTTGGGGTGGGCGAGGCGGGCGATCCCCTGCGCCTCGCGCAGCAGGCGCAGGCGCCGGGCCGCGGCGTCGGCGCCGCCGGGGCGGTCGCTGCGCACCAGCTTGAGCGCGACCTTACGGTCGAGCTCCGGGTCGTAGGCGGCGTAGACCTCGCCCATCCCGCCGCGGCCGAGCGGCCCGAGCACGAGGTAGCGCCCGACCCGGGCGCCGGTCTCGAGCGCGCCGGCGGGCGCGGCCGGCCGCGGCGCGCGGGCGCCGCGCTCGTCCACCGTCTCGGGCTGGGGCGGTGCCGTCCCCTCGTCCCCGGGCGAGGGAGGCCTGGTCGGAGCTGTCATGGCGGGCCGGCGTGAGCCTGGCCGAGGGCGGGACGGGTGTCAAGCCGCGCGCCGGGTGTCCAAGGCGCACGGCCCGCCCGGGGCGGTGGTAGCGTTCCGGCGGCCCACCCGCGACCTGCCGAGGAGGTACCCGATGGACGACCGCCCCGCGCCGCCGCTCGCCGCCGGCACGCTCGCCGCGTTCGCCGCGGCGATGCTCGCGCTCCAGCTCGCGGTGGTCGGCGAGTACGGCTGGTTCCGCGACGAGCTGTACTACATGGCCAGTGCGAGCACCGAGCGCCTCGGCTGGGGCTACGTCGACCACCCGCCGCTCTCGATCGCGCTGCTCGCGCTGGTGCGGGCGGTCGCCGGCGACTCGCTGCTCGCGGTGCGGCTGGTGCCGGCGCTGGCGGGGGCGGCGACGGTGTTTGTGACCGGGGTGATCGCGCACCGGCTCGGCGGCGGGCGCTTCGCCCAGGGGCTGGCGGCGTTGTGCGCGCTCGCCGCGCCGGTCTTCCTCGCGCTCTGGCACTTCTACTCGATGAACGCGCTCGACCTCCTGGTGTGGACGGTCGCCGCGCTCCTGCTGCTGCGGGCGCTCGACGGCGACGCCGGCGGCGTCGGCGCGAGCGGCCGCTGGAGCGGGACCGGCCGCTGGGCCGCGCTCGGCGCCGTCCTCGGGCTCGGTCTGCTCAACAAGATCAGCGTGCTCTGGCTCGGCGCCGGCATCGGCGCGGCGCTCCTCCTGACGCCCCACCGGCGCGCGCTCCTGCGGCCCGGGCCGTGGCTCGCGGCCGCGCTCGCCGGGCTGATCTTCCTGCCCCACCTCGTCTGGCAGGTTCGCCACGGCTGGCCGACGCTCGAGTTCATGCACAACGCGACGACCTACAAGATGGCCGAGGACTCGCCGCTCGGCTTCCTCGCCGACCAGGTGCTGACCCTGAACCCGCTCGCCGCGCCGGTCTGGCTCGCCGGCCTCGCCTACGGTCTGTTCGGGCGCGCCGGGCGCGCGGGCGGCGAGCGGCGACGCCCGGACCCGCGCGGGCGGGCGCTCGCCGTCATCTACCTGACGGTCTTCGCGCTGCTGCTCGCCGCCGGGCGCAGCCGCGCCTCCTACCTCGCCCCCGCCTACCCGATGCTGTTCGCGCTCGGCGGGGTGGCGATCGAGCGCTTCTCGGCGGCCGCGGGCCGGCGCTGGCTGCGGCCGGCGGTGCCGGCGCTGGTCGCGCTCGGCGGCGCGGTCGTCCTCCCCTACGCGCTGCCGGTCTTGCCGGTCGAGACCTTCGTCCGCTACCAGGCGGCGCTCGGGCTCGAAGCGCCGGCCGACGAGCGCCAGGAGATGGGCGCGCTGCCCCAGCAGTACGCCGACATGCACGGCTGGGGGCAGATGGTCGGCCTGGTCGCCCAGGCTTACGGCCGGCTCACCCCCGAGGAGCGCCGGCGCTGCCGGGTGTTCGGCCAGAACTACGGCGAGGCGGGGGCGGTCGACGTCCTCGGCCGCCCGCTCGGTCTGCCCCCCGCGATCTCCGGCCACAACAGCTACTGGCTGTGGGGGCCGGGCGAGGGCGAGGTCGACGTGCTGATCATCATCGGCGGCGACCGCGAGGACAACGCCGAGTACTTCGCGGAGATCGAGATCGTCGGCCAGACCGCGTCGCCCTGGTCGATGCCCTTCGAGCGCGGTCTCGACGTCTCGATCGCGCGCCGGCCCAAGGTCTCGCTCGCGGAGGCCTGGCCGCGCCTCAAGCGCTATATCTGAGCCGACCGCCGCTCGAAGCCGTGATCCCGGAGGTAGAGGTAGAGGATGCCCATGGCGTCGATCGTCTCGCCCGTCGGGTTGTCGTAGACGGTGACCAGCTCGTAGTCGCGGTCGCGCTCGAAGCGCAGACCCTCGACGCTCGAGAAGCTCTCCATCTCGGCGATCCCCCGGCGGTCGGCGTATCGATGCGCCGCGAGCCGGAGCAGCGTCGCGCCGGTCGCGGCGTCGACCAGCGCGATCGACTCGCCGTGGGGATGGAGGTGGGCGGTCGCGTAGTGGAGGGTCGTGTCGAACGGCAGGCGGAGCTGGCTGCGGATCCGGCTCCGGTACTCGTGGCGTCCGGGCGGCACCAGCCAGTGCATGGTGTAGGTGTGGCCCGCGGCGTCTTGCGCGAGCGTCGCCTGCGCGCCCGCGCTGGGCGCCGGCATCGCGACCGCGGCTGCGGCCTCGTGGTGGACGTGCCCGCCGTGCCCCCCGTCGTGCCCGCCCGCCCCGGTCTCGACGAAGGTGAAGATCCGGCGCCGGAACAGCGGCACCACGGGCTCTTCGAGATCGCCGTCGCGCCGGTACTCGACCGCGGTCCGCACCCGGACGCTGAACGGCAGCTCGTCGACGTTCTGGTTGATCACCGTGGTGGAGAACTCGAGCGGCTCGCCGACGGCGAGCGGGAAGCCGAAGCCGGGCGGCAGCTCGACCTCGTTCTGGCCCTGGATCAGGGTCACCACGCGCTGGTCGAGGTTCTCGGTGCTGCGGAAGGCGGGGGTGTCGCGGGCGAGCTGGGGCTGGCTGGCCAGCGACAGGTTGCTGTGGCAGAGAAACTCGGGCGAGAGGCGGGCGCCCGAGGCGGGATCGATCGCCTCGTTGCGCACCGCGGTCAGCCACAGGACCTCGCCCGGCCGCTCGCCGGCCAGCGCGATCTGGCGGCGGGAGTACGGGCCGTCCATCGACTCGATCCGGCGCTCGATCACCAGGTCGTCGGAGTCGAACACGAGGCGCAAGCGACCGTCGTCGAGGCGGCTTACCGCATCGGCGGCCGGGCCCGTGCCGGCGCCGGGGCGCGCGCAGGCGCCGAGGCCGAACGCCGCGGCGAGGGCCAGCAGCGCCCACGGCAGCGTTCCGGCGTGACGGCGGAGGTCGACACGATGGAGCATGGTGGACCCGATCCTACACCCTCCGCAGGGGATGGCGTTGCGGCGGCGGAGCGGCCCGACGACCCGGCCGCACGCCCCGGGCGGCGGCAGCTCGGCGTCGAGCCAGGCGGCGCTCTCGCCGAGCCGGGCCGGCCTCGCCCGGAGGCGTTCGAGCGCTCCGTCCGATCCGTGCCCGGTCCTCCGTCCGGCTCCGGCGTCAGCCGCCGGACGCCGCCGCGAAGCGCCGCTCGACCGCCGGCCAGGCGATCGCGTTCCACCACGCCGCGACGTAGTCCGGGCGCTTGTTCTGGTACTTCAGGTAGTAGGCGTGCTCCCAGACGTCGACGCCGAGGATCGGGGTCTTGCCCTCCATCAGCGGGCTGTCCTGGTTCGGGCGCGCGATCACCTCGAGCTTGCCGCCGCCGACCACCAGCCAGCCCCAGCCGGAACCGAACTGCCCGACCGCGGCCTTCGACAGCGCGTCCTTCATGGCGTCGAACCCGCCGAGGTCGCGGTCGATCGCGGCCGCGAGCGGGCCGCCCGGGCGGCCGCCCCCGGCCGGCCCCATCACGCTCCAGAACAGGCTGTGGTTGGCGTGGCCGCCGCCGTGGTTGCGCACCGCGCCGCGGATCGCTTCCGGCACCTCGGCGATCCCGCGCAGCAGATCCTCGACGCTCTTGCTCGCCAGCGCGTCGTGGCCCTCGAGCGCCTTGTTGAGGTTGGTGACGTAGGCGGCGTGGTGGCGGTCGTGGTGGATCTCCATCGTCAGGGCGTCGATGTGCGGCTCGAGGGCGTCGAACGGGTAGGGGAGGTCGGGTACCGAGTGCATGAGGTCTCCTCCGGGTCGCGGGTTGGCGTGATCGGCGACGTCGTCGGCGCCGGCCGCGGGAAACGCGCTCCCGGCCTCCGGCGTCCCCGCCATCTTACTTGCAGGATCGGTTCCGGTCGCCCGCGGCCGGTGGCGGTATCCGACCGGATCCCCGGCCGGGATCCGCCGTGGACCCGTGGACCCGCCTCCATTGACTCCCCCCCGGCGCTCGGATAGCATCCGTTTCTCTTGCGGCTGGGAGGTTAGCTCAGCGGCTAGAGCACCTGCTTTACACGCAGGGGGTCGCGGGTTCGAGTCCCTCACCTCCCACCACCCGGAGGATGCGCGAGGGGTCGGGGCCGTGCCCGATGCTCGACGCGACACCGGGAAGCCCGGCGCAAGGATTCCACGACGCGGGGTCGTAGTTCAGCTGGTTAGAATGCCGGCCTGTCACGCAGGAGGTCGCGGGTTCGAGTCCCGTCGGCCCCGCCAATCTTCGCTGGCGCTCAGATGGTCGGGGCCGACGGGCCTCGGGCAGCTTCAGGCGCCCAGCGGCGCCTGAAGCTGGGCGAGTCCCTCCTAGCGGGGGGCGAGTCTCAGGCGGGGGGGCGAGTCCCTCCTAGCGGGGGGCGAGTCCCTCCCGGGTGGGG
>CAZNIX010000240.1:0-2163 GCA_964573125.1 uncultured Thermoanaerobaculia bacterium | reverse complement strand
GGGGGGGGCGCGCGACCCGACGCTGGCGGGGGAGGATCATCATGCGCGACAAGATCAAGCTGGTGTCGAGCGCCGGGACGGGCACGTTCTACACCACGACCAAGAACAAGAAGGCCTCGACCGAGAAGCTGCGCCTGAAGAAGTACGACCCCAAGGTGCGCAAGCACGTGGAGTTCGTCGAAGAGAAGCTCCGCTAGCCCGGCCGCCCCGCCACCTCGCCGCCCCCGTTTCCGCATCCCGTCCGGCCATCCCACGCCCGCCGCCGGCCGCCCGCCGCCGGCCGGTCCGGGGGAGGCTCGCCCGCCGCTCGTGATTTAGCACGGCAAGTTATGCAGGCGTGTCCAATCCTGAATGCGCTGCGGCACTCTTGTGTGATGGGCCGCCGGCTGATCCGGCGGCCCTGACCGTTCTCCCGCCTGTGGAGGACGCACTGGAGGAGGTGCCATGAAGCGTCTCGTGTCCGGAGTCTTGCTGCTCGCGCTGGTCGCGGCGGCGCCGGCCGTGGCGTCGACTTTCCTGGCCATGGACCAAGGGTCCCTGGTCGCGGAGGCCGACGCCGTCATCCAGGGCCGGGTGCTCAAGGTGGAGTCGTTCTGGGAACCCACCGGCACGATCATCGTCACCGAGGCGATGGTGGAGGTGGAGGAGACGGTGGTCGGCCGCACGCCGACCGTGGTCCGGGTCAAGACCTTCGGCGGCGAGGTCAACGGGTTCTACGTCGACGCCCACGGCTTCCCGACCTTCGCCGCTGACGAGCGGCTGCTGCTGTTCCTGGAGGAGGACGGCGAGGACACGCTGCGGGTCACCGGTTACCAGCAGGGGCAGTACCGGCTGGTGCCGGGCAAGGACGGGGCCGAGCTCGCGGTGCCGGCGGTCGACGAGGGTGCGAGCCTGTTCTCCGCCGACGGCAGGCAGGCGCCGGCGCCCGCGACGCTGCCGCTGGTCGAGCTGAAGGACCAGATCCGCGCCGAGGCCCGCCGGCTCGGCAAGACCACCGACTGACCCGCCACGGAGCCTGAGCCATGAAGACCACGACCTCGCGGTTCGCCCGCCTCGCCCCGATCCTCGCCCTCGCCCTGCTCGCCTGCCTGGTCGCCGGCAGCGTCTCGGCCTACGTGCTGCTCAGCCCGCGCCGGACCTGGGACAGCGATCCCAACGTCCGGGTCGACAGCCGCGGTCAGTCGTCGATCGCCGACGGCGACGGCGGCCGCACCCGCACCCGCAACGCGATCGTCTCCTCCGCCGCCTGGAACGGCGCCGGCGCCGGGACCGTGGTCAACGCCACGGTCGCCTCGATCTCCGGCTTCCGCCTCGGCGACGGCATCCCGATGCTCAACTTCCGTGACCCGATCGGCGCCTGCACCGGCAACTGCCTGGCGGCGACGTTCACCGGCTACTACACCCGGCGCAGCAACGGCACCTGGCGCATCTACGACGCCGACATCGTCACCAACACCGCGCGCAACTGGGCCTCGCTCGGCGAGACCTGCTCGGGCACCGAGTTCTACATCGAGGGCGTGATGGTGCACGAGGTCGGCCACCTGCTCGGCCTCGGCCACACCAGCGTCTCCGGCGCGACCATGTTCCCCTCGGTGAGCGCCTGCAACAACGGCCCGGCGACCACCGAGGCCGACGACGAGGCCGGCATCCGCGACCTGTACTAGTTTTGTCGAGGGGGGCTGTTCCAGCCCCCCTCCTCCCCGCGCTGTGCTACAATTCGATCACCTCATCGGCGGCCGGGTTCCCGGTCGCCGCCTTCGCTCGCCCACCCCCGCTCCCCTGCGAAAGGAGCGGAGATGGCAGAGCAAGACCCCGAGAACGATCGAGTCCCTGAACGTACGACCGGCCCGGCCGCGGCGCCCGGAGCCTGGGAGGAGCTGGTGCGCCGCTTCGGCGCGCCGCTCGAGCGGATGGCCGCCGAGGCGCTCGGCCGGGTCGGCCAGCGGCCCGAGCATCACCGGGTCGAGGACCTGGTGCAGGACGTCTACATGCGGCTGCTGGCGGGCGGCCCCGGCTTCGAGCCGCACCGGCGCCGGCCGCCGCAGGTGCTCGCCTACCTGCGGCGGGTGGTGCGCAGCGCCGCGATCGACGGCGTGCGCGCGGCGGGCGCGGCCAAGCGGCGCGCAGCCGACTGGCTGCCCAGCGCCGCCGCCGACCTGATCG
>CAZNIX010000239.1:7026-7541 GCA_964573125.1 uncultured Thermoanaerobaculia bacterium | reverse complement strand
GTCCGCCTGGCCGCCGGCGCCGCCGAGCGCTGGGCGATTCCGCTGCTTCCGCGCCGCCGCGGCGAGCACCCCTCGGGGCCGCTCACCGCGCGCGTCCTCGGCCCCTGGGGGCTGGCCTGGGCGCAGCGCGAGCTGCTCCCCGCCGAGCCGCGGCGGGTCTACCCGCGGGTGCGCTGGGAGGGCGAGGTCGGGCGGCTCCTCACCCGCGCCTACCTGCCGGGCGACCCGCCGGCGCGCATCCACTGGAAGGCGACCGCCCGCCACGGCAAGCTGATCAGCCGCGAGCACACCTGGGAGCGCGGCGCGCGCCTGGCGATCCTGCTCGACTGCGCGCGGGCGATGGCGGCGCCCGCCGGCGCCGAGTCCGCTCTCGCCCGGAAGCAGCCCACCGAGCTCGGGGGCGCCGCCGCGGCGCCGGCGCAGAGCAAGCTCGACGCCGCGCTCGCCGCGGCGCTCGCGCTCGCGCGGGTGGCCGCCGCGCGCGGCGACCGGGTGCCCGTGATCGCGTTCTCCGC
>CAZNIX010000239.1:296-7016 GCA_964573125.1 uncultured Thermoanaerobaculia bacterium | reverse complement strand
TCAGGGGCAGTGCTGGGCGCCAACGACGGGGGCAGCGGCACGGCGGTGCTGCTGACCTCGGTGGTCGACCTGGCGGCGGCGGAGCTGCTGCGCGAGGCGGCGGTGCGGCTGGAGCGCCGGTTCCGGGTCCTGCTCGTCAACCTCGAGGACCCGGAGCTGGCGCGGCTGGCGGCGGCGGCGCCGGCGGGGGCGCGGGAGGCGTTCGCGCAGGTGGCGGCGCTCGGGATCGCGCTCGCCAACCGCCGCCTGGCGCGGCGCCTGCGCGGCGCCGGCGTGCGGGTGGTGACCACCCCGGCCGACCGCCTGGCGCTCGCCACCCTGAGCGCCTACCTCGCCCAGTTCGCGCGAGTCAGGAAAGCCCGCCCCGCAGCGCCGCGCGGATGATGTCGGCCTCGGAGCGCCGCTCCTGGAACGCCTTCAGTCGCAGCTCCTCCGCCTCGTCGACCGGGAGCCAGAAGTTCTTGCGCACCATGCCGCTCTTGGTCAGCGTCGTCGTGCCGCCGCGCGGCCCCACCCGCTCCTGCTGTTCTTCGTGGATCATCGCTGTCCTCCTCGGTTGCCGTTGAACGGCTCGTTCCGATCCCGCTCGTCCTTGCCCGCCGGCCGTCGTTTCGGACCTTTGGGCTCTACTCTCTTAGGTATGTGGACCGGCATGGCATTTTCGAGACACCTGCGGCACGATCCGGCGCTTTTTTCCCTCGGAGGGCGCAATCTCGGGCCGCGGGGCGCGCCGAAGCGCAACCCGCGGCCCGAGGGCGGGGGAGAGGCGTATCAGCGGGCGGCGACGGCGGCCAGCTCGGCGCGCACCAGGCGGGCGGCGGCGACCAGGTTGCGCAGCGACGCGACCGCCTCCTCGACGCCGCGGGTCTTGAGCCCGCAGTCGGGGTTGACCCAGAGCTTCTCGGCCGGGAGCACCGCGGCGGCGCGGCGCAGCAGCTCGGCCATCTCCTCGACCGGCGGCACCCGCTCGCTGTGGACGTCGTAGACCCCGGGGCCGATGCCGCGGTCGTAGTCGAAATCGCGGAACGCCTCGAGCAGCTCGCCCGCCGAGCGCGAGTTCTCGATCGAGATCACGTCGGCGCCGAGGTCGTAGATCGCCGGCATGATGTCGTTGAACTCGCTGTAGCACATGTGGGTGTGGATCTGGGTCTCGGGCGCGACCCCGCTCGAGGCGAGGCGGAACGCGCGCGTCGCCCAGTCGAGGTAGGCCGGGCGGTCGGCCTCCTGGAGCGGCAGCCCCTCGCGGAACGCCGGCTCGTCGATCTGGATCGCGCGGATCCCCGCCGCCTCGAGGTCGCGCACCTCGTCGCGGATCGCGAGCGCGAGCTGCATCGCCACCCGCTCGGCCGGCAGGTCGACGCGCGGAAAGCTCCACATGTAGATCGTCACCGGCCCGGTGAGCATCCCCTTGAGCGGCCGCGCGGTCATCTCCTGCACCCGGCGCGAGACCTCGACCGTCATCGGGTGCGGCCGCGCGACGTCGCCGTAGACGAGCGGCGGGCGCACGCAGCGGGTGCCGTAGGACTGCACCCAGCCCTCGATGAAGGCCATGCCGTCGAGCCGCTCGGCGAAGTGGTCGACCATGTCGGCGCGCTCGAACTCGCCGTGGACCAGGAGATCGAGCCCGAGCTCCTCCTGGAGCGCGATCACCTCGCGGTACTTGCCGTCGAGGAAGGCCTGGTACGCCGCCTCGTCGATCTCGCCGGCCTTGAACCGGGCGCGCGCGTGACGCACGTCGGCGGTCTGCGGGAAGCTGCCGATGGTCGTCGTCGGCAGGAGGTCCGGCAGGCCGAGCCGGCGCGCCTGGCGCTCCCGGCGCTCGGCGGCCGGGGTGTCGCGCCGGAAGTCGTCGGCGGTCAGGCCGTCGAGGCGCGCCGTGACCTCGGGGTGGGCGAGCCGCGGATCGGCCGCGCGCTCCTCGGCGATCCGCCGGCTCTCCTCGAGCGCGCCGGCGACGCTCTCGCGCCCCTCGACCGCGGCCCGGCGCAGGGTCGCGATCTCGGCCAGCCGCTCGTCGGCGTAGGCGAGCCAGCGCTTGATCGTCGGGTCGAGCTTCTCCTCGAGCGCGACCGTCACCGGCAGGTGGAGCAGGCTGCAGCTCGGGCCGAGGTGAGCGGCGCCGAGGTCGGCGGCGCGGCCGATTCGCTCGAGCGTCGCGAGCGCGGCGTCGAGGTCGGTGCGCCAGACGTTGCGGCCGTCGACGAGGCCGATCCCGAGCGCCTTGCTCGCCGGCCACCCGTCGACCTCGAGGCGGTCGAGGTTCTCGCGCCCGCGCACGAGGTCGAGCCCGACGCCCTCGACCGGCAGGCCGGCGACCGTGTCCCAGTTCGTGCCCAGGTCGTCGAAGTAGGTCTGGAGCATCAGCTTCGGCCGGCGGCCTTCCGCGAGCGCGCGGTAGGCCGAAACGAGCAGCTCGCGGTCGGCGTCGCCGAGGTCGGTGACCGCGACCGGCTCGTCGATCTGCACCCACTCGACGCCGGCCGCGGCCAGCTCGTCGAGCACCCGGGCGTAGAGCGGGAGGAGCGCCTCGAGCAGCCCCGGCAGCGCCAGCCCGCGCGGGTTGTTCGCGAGCTTGAGGAAGGTCACCGGGCCGATCACCACCGGCTTGGTCGCGAGCCCCAGCTCGTCCTTGGCCTCGGTCCACGCCGCGAGCGGCCGGTTCTCGGTGAGCGTGAACTCGCCGGTCAGCTCGGGCGCGATGTAGTGGTAGTTGGTGTTGAACCACTTGGTCATCTCGAGCGCCGGCGCCTCGTCGGTGCCGCGCGCGAGCGCGAAGTAGGTGTCGATCCCGACCGGCCCGCCGGTCCAGCCGTAGCGCTCGGGGACGGCGCCGAACATCGCCGCGTGGTCGAGGAACTGGTCGTAGAGCGAGAAGTCGTTCGAGGGCACGAGGTCGATCCCCGCCGCCGCCTGCTTGCGCAGGCCGTCGAGGCGCAGCGCGCGGGCGGCGTCGAGCATCTCCGCGGCGCCGATCGAGCCCTTCCAGAAACCCTCGACGGCGCGCTTCAGCTCGCGCCCCGGACCGATGCGCGGATACCCGAGATTGGTGGTGATCATCCGAGAGACTCTCCGTGTGCGCCGAAAGCGGGCCGTTGGCCGCTCGGCCGGTCGGTGGGGTTCAGGGCGTCGGGCAGCGCCGACGGGGCGAGGATACGGCGATCCGGCGCCGCGCGCAACCCGGCCCGTTCAGTCGAGAAACCGCTCGCGCACTTCGGGCGCCGGCAGCTTGCACGTCTCGAAGCGGCCGAACCAGCGGTAGCGGTGCGTCGCCACCCAGCGGTACACGACGTCGCGCAGCGGCGCCGGCACCACCCGCAGCCACGAGACCAACCGCCACACGCCGCCGATCGCGTCGAGCGCGGCGAGCGCGCCGGCCGAGCGCACGAACGCGCGTTCCTCGGCGTTGCCCTCGTCGCGCACGAAGACCATGGTCGCAGGCGCGCCGCGGTCGGGCCCGCGCTCGCCGCCGTCGGCTTCCGTCCGCCCGGATTCGACCACCGCGGTGTCCCCGCCCGCCTCGCCCGCCGGCGCCGCGATCACCGCCCCGAGCCCCAGCCGCCCGAGCACCGCCGCCGCCGTCGGCCCCTGGAGCGGCGCGAAATGGAGCACCCGCTCGCGGTCGTGGGCGAGCAGGAACTGCACCGACCGGTCGCACAGCCCGCAGACGGCGTCATAGAACACCACGTGGCGCGCCCCCGCGGCCGGTGGGCGAGCCGGCAGCCGGCGGCGGGGTCGGGGACGCGAGGTCCGTGACGGGTCCATGGTCGCGAGCGCCGGAGCCGGCGGGAGTCTACATACACTCCCCACGATCTCTGGCTCAGCGCGTCCCGTTCGCCCTCCCCGCCCCCTCCGCGAGCTCGACCACCCGCGCCCGCAGCTCCTCCGGCGCGACCACCCGCGCCCGGCTGCCGAAGCCGACGATCCAGCGCGCCAGCTCGTCGAGGTGGCTGACCTCGACGCGGTACTCGACGGCGCCGCCGGCGGCGCGCGTGACGCGCTCGCCGGCGTGGTGGCGGGCGTGCTCGAGGAGCGGGGCGAGGGAGGGGTCGAAGTGGACGACGGCTTCGTGGAGGTTCCGGCCGCGGGTGACGCTCCAGGTGTGCTCGAGGTAGCGGTCGAGGTCGAAATCGGGCGGAACGGTGAAATGGGTCGGGAGGTCGCGCAGCTCCGCGATGCGGTCGAGGCGGAAGGTGCGCGGCTCGTCGTGCAGGTGGCAGCGGCCGACAACGTACCAGGCCTCGGTGCGGTGGAGGAGGCGGTAGGGGTCGAGGCCGCGCCAGCGGCGAGTGCCCCCGGAGAGCGAGGCGTAGAGAATCTCGACCGCCTTGCCGGCGGCGGCGGCGCGCTCGAGGCCGCCGAAGACCTCGGGCGGGATCTCTCCCGAGCGGTCGAGGGCGGCCAGGGCCAGGGCCTCGGGGGTCTCCTCGGCGGCGGAGGCGACGGCGTCGAGCTTCGCCTCGAGGACGGCGAGGCGGCGGGCGAGGTGGGGCTGGCGGCCGAGCGCCGCGTTGCCCAGCGCGAGGCGGAGCAGCGCCCGCTCTTCGCCGGTGAGCCGCAGCGGCCGCAGGGTCGCCCCCTCGATCAGCCGGTAGCCGTGCTCGTCGCGGGTGAGCGGGATGCGCCGGCTCTCGAGCGCGGCGAGGTCGCGGTAGGCGGTGCGCTCGGAGACCTCGAAGTGGCGGACGATCTCCTTCAGGCTCCGCGAGCGGCGGCCGCCGAGGAGCTGGACGAGGTCGAGCAGGCGGTCGGACCGGCTCATGGCTCCGGCCGCGACCCCGTGCGGTGCCCGCGTGGCTGCGAGAGGATCATCTGCGCCGATCTCATGTCTGTTGAGAATCTGAGTATAGAACACACGAGCCGGCCGGAGGCGGCCGAGACCATCCCCGGGAGGGAGCAGTGCTGCCCATCGTCGTCGCGTTCACCGTTTTAGCTTTCGCCCTCGCCTGCACATTGTTCTGGCTGCGCTCTCGGCGAGCGGGCCATCGACCTCGCCGCCGGCAGCGCCGTGCGCCCGAAACGCCTCGCCACGCGCTCAACCCGCCCAAGTCGGACTGGGTCCGGCGCGAGATCCTGCGCCTCCGAGCCTTACTCCCCGATCACGGCTGCCGCAAGATCGCCGCGGTCTTCAACCAGCTCCACCGCTTGCGAAACGAGACCGTCGGCAAAACCTTCGTCGCCAACGTACTCCGCCGCCACGAGCAGGAGATCCTCCGCCTCCGCCGGCGGCTCAAGCACCGCCGCCCCCGACGCGTGCCGCGCAACCTCCTCTGGGCGCTCGACCTCACGTCCCTTCCCGATCCCCGCGGAGCGCGCACGGTCCTCGGCCTGCTCGACCACGGTTCCCGGGTCTGCCTGGCCCTCCGTGAGCTGCATTCGCGCTCGACAATCAGCCTGCTCCGCGCCCTGCTCGACGCCATCGAACGCTTCGGTCCACCCCGCATTCTGCGCACCGACAACGAGGCCGCGTTCACCTCCCGGCTCTTCCGCTCCGCCCTCGTCTGTCTCGGCATCCGCCACCGCCGAACCGCCCCCATGGCGCCCTGGCAAAATGGACGTATCGAAAGGTTTTTCGCCACCTTCAAAGGCCGCATCCTCCCCTGGCTGGACCAGGCCGGCATCTCCGACGACCTGGCTCCCGACCTCGCCCTTTTTCGCGCCTGGTACAACCACGCCCGGCCGCACGAGCACCTTGACGGACTGACGCCGGCGTTGGCGTGGGCCGGTAGGGCCCCGGCAGGCCGGCCGCGCTACGTCTCGGAGTGGAATGGACTGCTCACGGGCTTCCTCTGGCCGTCGTAACCGCTTCCGCGGCGATGCTCCTATCGGGTGGCTCGCCGCCGTCCGCGGCGCCGCCACGCCGGTTCGGCGGTTCGCCCCTTTCAACGCGCAAGAACGGAGGTAGACAGAGCGCAAAAACCTGCTCCGCCGGGAGTCGTTGACCTCCAGACCCGTCTCAGAAAGCGCGAATCGGCCGAGAAGCGCGCTTGGCGAGCGACCAGCGGACGCGCGGACGGGACACCACGTGGAAACCCACGTGGAAACGACCGTCAGCTCGACCGCTCAATCTTCAGCGACGACGAGCTTCAATGGGGCCACGTGGAAACCCACGTGGAAACGTCGTCGAGAACGTGGGCACTGTTGGCCTGAGCTAAGGCTTCAATGGGGCCACGTGGAAACCCACGTGGAAACGGATTTGACCGGCACCAGGGACGACGATCGTCATGCGCTTCAATGGGGCCACGTGGAAACCCACGTGGAAACACCGTGGCGGCCGTCATCATCCGACAATGCGCCAATTGCTTCAATGGGGCCACGTGGAAACCCACGTGGAAACGCCGCGGGCACTGCCCTGTCCGGCCCCAGCGCTCGGCTTCAATGGGGCCACGTGGAAACCCACGTGGAAACTCGGGCGGCGGGACAGGGATGCTCGACCGCGGCGACGCTTCAATGGGGCCACGTGGAAACCCACGTGGAAACCATCGTTATCACCGTCACCGTCACCGTCACTTGTCTCGCTTCAATGGGGCCACGTGGAAACCCACGTGGAAACTTGAAGTAACCCAACATCGTCAAGCGAGCCAGTATGCAGCTTCAATGGGGCCACGTGGAAACCCACGTGGAAACGGGTACAGTTCTGCGGCGCAGGGTGCGGGCGCATCAACGGCTTCAATGGGGCCACGTGGAAACCCACGTGGAAACGGCCGGGCGGGGAGCGGTTGG
>CAZNIX010000239.1:0-286 GCA_964573125.1 uncultured Thermoanaerobaculia bacterium | reverse complement strand
CCGGGTTGGGGCACGCCGATTCCGGCTTCAATGGGGCCACGTGGAAACCCACGTGGAAACTGAGACTCTGCGCGGCGAGCTCGACGAGCTGAGCGGCGGCTTCAATGGGGCCACGTGGAAACCCACGTGGAAACGATGATGCATCTGAAGTAGGCATCGGGTCCGTAGGGCTTCAATGGGGCCACGTGGAAACCCACGTGGAAACGGCGCCGCGCCAATCACTGTTCTGTCGGCAGCCTGATGCTTCAATGGGGCCACGTGGAAACCCACGTGGAAACGCCGCTGC
>CAZNIX010000238.1:0-7542 GCA_964573125.1 uncultured Thermoanaerobaculia bacterium | reverse complement strand
GCTTTCGGGCTCGCCGCCGTCGCCCGCGCCGGGCGGCGCTGGCCGCGAGTCGCCCGCGCCCGGCGGCGGTGGCCGCGAATCGTCGCCGGCCAGGGTCCGGCAGGGTCCGCCGGCCGGCTCGCCGCCGCGTTCTGCTAGGATTCCGCCCCGATTCAGATCCCCGGCCGCGGGCGGGCCAGCGGCCGCCGGGAGGGATTCCGCCATGCGCGTCTCATTCCTCAAACCGCCGATCGGCGGCATCCTCGGGCTCGAGATGATCACGTTCGTCGAGCCGCTCGGGCTGGCGTGCGTCGCCGGCGGGCTCGAGCTCGAGGGGCACGAGTGCCAGATCGTCGACCTGCGGATCGACGGTCTCGAGCCCGGCCTCGCCAAGGCCAAGGCGTTCAAGCCCGAGGTGATCGGGCTCCAGTGCAACTTCACCACCGAGCGCTACCGCGCGCTGCGCCTCCTCCGCCGGGTGCGCGCGGAGTTCCCCGACGCCAAGGTCGTGATCGGCGGCCACGACGCCTCGCGCGACCCCGACTGGTTCCGCCAGCCGGGGATCGACGCCATCGTGGTCGGCGACGGCGAGGACATCATGCCCGGGCTCGCCAACGCCTACCAGCGCGGTACGGACCCGGCGTCGGTGCCCGGCCTGGCGCTCCCCGGCCCCGACGGCATGGTGCACACCGGGCACGCGCCGGCGCGCGGCGAGCTCGACGAGCTGCCGCTCCCGGCGCGCCACCTGATCGCCGACTACGCCGGCGAGTACTACATCAACTTCCGCCGCCCGCTCGCCCTGATGGAGACCGCGCGCGGCTGCCCGTTCAAGTGCAACTTCTGCTCGGTGTGGAAGTTCCACGAGTCGACGTTTCGGGAGAAGTCGCCGGCGCGAGTGGTCGAGGAGCTGTCCCACGTCGAGGCGCCGAACATCTTCCTGACCGACGACATCTTCTGGATGAACGTCAAGCGCGGCCGCGAGCTGGCGCAGGCGCTGATCGACTCCGGCATCCGCAAGCACTACACGCTCCAGACCCGCTCGGACATCATCACCCGCTTCCCGGACTTGGTCGCGATGTGGCGCGAGTGCGGGGAGCTGTCGGTCTTCCTCGGCCTGGAGAAGATCGACGACGCGGGGCTCGCGTCGGTGAACAAGAACAACACCGCGGCGAACAACGAGCGCGCGCTCGAGATCCTCGCCGACCTCGGCGTCGGCTACACCCCGAACTTCATCGTCGACCCCTCGTGGGAGCGCTCCGATTTCGACAAGCTCAAGCGCTGGATCGACCGCACCGGCGCCTACAACAGCGGCTTCTCGGTGCTCACCCCGCTGCCCGGGACCGACCTCTGGGACGAGGTCAAGGCGGACGTCAACACCGAGGACTGGGAGCTCTTCGACATCACCCACACGGTGCTCCCGACCAAGCTCCCGCTCGACGAGTTCTACCGCGAGCTGGCCGGCCTCTGGCGCCACGCGCTCGACGTCCGCTACCGCATCCGCGGCCGGCTGGCGACCCACCTCAAGCTGGTCGCCGCGCTCGCCACCGGCAAGGTGACCGTCAGCGCCCTGCGCAAAGGGATGCGGATGGGCGACGTCCTCGGCCGGCCCGCCACCTTCTTGAAGGCCCACCACGAGAGCCCCGGCCGGATCGCCGAGGCGGCCGCCTTGGCGGCGGCCTAAGCGGCGCCATCTCGGCGCCGGCTCGCCGGCCGCCGAGCCGGCGCGCACGGCCGGTGCCGGGCGGGCGCTGCTCTCCTCCAGGCGAACGCTTTTCGTGATGATCGTGTCCGGGGCGGCGACCGAGCAGCGGCGCCGGCGTTCGGGGGGCCGGCGGGGCCGTCTGCGCGCGGGCACGCCCCGGGAAGGAGCCCAACGTCCCGGCGTTTCGCAGCGTAGACCCGCGTAGAGACGCGGTTCATCGCGCGGACTTCTGACCCTGCGGAGGTGGCCCATGGTGCGCAGAACGCTCCCCGCCGTCCTCGTCGTCGCCGCGGTCCTCGTCGCCGGCTTCGCCGTGCTCGACGAGGGATCGGCCCAGACCCGTTCCGCCGGCCCCGGCCAGGAGGTCGTGGTCGTCAACTTCCCCGAGGTCCAGCCGGTCCAGGTGAGAGGGACGCCGAGCCAGGCGCGGCTGGTCGAGTTCGAGAACAAGCTGGTCAGCCCCAACGGCGACCGCGATCCCGGGAGCTGGCTCCACGCCGGCGCCCTGACCACCGACGGCTTCGGCTGGGTGGCGCTCAGCCTCGGCGGCGACGTCCAGGGCGCCCTGACCCAGCCGGGAGCGGTGGTCGCGGTCCTCGTCCCCGACCAGCCGCCGGTGCTGCGCGCTCTGCGCGAGGACCAGGTCCTGCTCTTCCCCCTCCGCGCCAGCGCCACGCTGTCGCCGGGGCGGGAGTACTTCACGTCCCAGCAGGACCGCGTCCCGATCGCCTTCCCGCGCTACCAGGTCTACCTCTACAACACCTCCGCCCGCACGGTCGAGGCGAACCTCTACGCCTACCTGGGGAACTGACGGGCGACGGCCCGGGATAGCGTGCGAGGCATGTCGAGGCGGCTCACCATCCGCGGCGTTCCGGACGAGATCGGCCGCCGGCTCGAGACCCTCAGCCGGATGCGGGGTCAGAGCGTCAACGCCACGGTCCTGGACATCCTCGGTCGTGCCGTCGGCGTCGAGGAGCGGCGCCGCCGGCTCGCGCGCTACGCCACCTGGGAGCCCGAGGAGGTCGAGGAGTTCGAGCGCGCGCTGGCGGCGCAGCGAACGATCGACGAGAAGTTCAGCGGCGGCCCGAGGTCGCTACCGGCGCGCTCGGCGTAGAAGGCGGCCCCCTCGCGCAGCTCCGCGAGCGCGGTCTCCGCGGCCCAGGCCTCCTCGATCTCGGCGTCCTCGTCGAGGCTCGCGAGCAATCTCCGGGCAAGTGCGGCGCGCTCGCCCGCCGTGAGCTTCAGGGCTTCGGCTTCCACGATCTCCAGCAGCGTCTCCATCGCCGGTTCCTTTTCGTGGTCGGCGCCATTCTATAGCTGCCGTGGCGCGGGCCTGGGACCTCGATCCCCTCTACCGCCCCGCGAACGCCAGCTCGATCAGCTTGCGCTGCTCGATCGCGTGTGCCTTGGCCGAGCCGGTGGCGGGGCTGGCGGAGGCGGAGCGCTTGATCGAGCGGACCTGGGCGCGCTCGCCGGCGAGGAGGCGCAGGTGGGGGTGGACGAACGCGAGGGCGCCCATGTTGGCGGGCTCTTCCTGGACCCAGATCAGCGAGCGGGCGTTCGGGTGGCGGGCCAGCTCTTCGACCAGCTCGTCGTTCGGCCACGGGTAGAGCTGGTCGACGAAGACGATCGCGGTCTTGCGATCGCCGCGCTTTTCGCGCTCGGCGGCCAGCTCGTGGCCGATCTTGCCGGTGCACAGGAGCACGCGGTCGGCGTCCTCGGCCCCCCCATGCTCGGGACCGGGGTCGCCGATCACCGGCAGAAAGCGCCGCCGGGTCAGCTCCTCGAGGTCGGAGGACGACGCCTTGTGGCGGAGCATGCTCTTGGGCGTCATCACGACCAGCGGCTTGCGCCACGCGCGCAGCGCCTGGCGGCGCAGCAGGTGGAAGTACTGGCCGGCGGTCGACGGCTGGGCGACCTGGATGTTGCACTCGGCGCACAGGGTGAGGAAGCGCTCGAACCGGGCACTCGAGTGCTCCGGCCCCTGCCCCTCGTAGCCGTGGGGGAGGAGCAGCACGAGACCGGCGAGCAGCCCCCACTTGTCCTCGCCCGCGGTCAGGAACTGGTCGATGACGATCTGGGCGCCGTTGACGAAGTCGCCGAACTGCGCCTCCCACAGGACGAGCGCCTCCGGGTAGTCGCGCGAGAAGCCGTACTCGAAGCCCATCACCGCGGCCTCGGAGAGCATCGAGTCGTAGATCTCGAAGAACGCGCCGTCGGCGGCCAGGCCGGCGAGCGGCACGTGCTCGCGCTCGTCCTCGACGTCGATCAGCACCGCGTGGCGCTGGTTGAACGTGGCGCGGCGGGCGTCCTGGCCGGAGAGCCGCACCGGCACGCCCTCGGCGAGGAGCGAGCCGAACGCGAGGTGCTCGGCCATGCCGTAGTCGATCGGCCGCTCGCCGCGCCCCATCTCGGCGCGCTGCTCGAGGAGCTTCGCGATCTTCGGGTGCGGGTGGAAGCCCGCGGGGACGCGGGTGATCGCCGCGGCGATCTCGCCCAGCCGCTCGCGCGGCAGACCGGTGTCGACCTCCAGCTCCGGGCGCCAGAGGCCGCCCGAGAACTCGTCCCAGTAGGCGGGCAGGCGCGCGAGGCGGGGCTTCTTCTCCATCTCGGCCGCCTTCTTCTGGGCGGCGTCGAACTCGGCCTTGACCGCCTCCTCGCGCGCCGCGCGCTCCGCCGCGGAGAGCCCGATCTGCTCGGCGAAGACCTGCCAGAGCGGCGGGTGCGCCTCGATCTGCCGGTAGAGCAGCGGCTGCGTGATCGTCGGGTCGTCGACCTCGCTGTGGCCGTGGCGGCGGTAGCCGATCAGGTCGACGACGACGTCGCTGCCGAACGCGTAGCGGTACTCGACCGCCAGGCGCGCCGCGCGCACCACCGCCACCAAGTCCTCGCCGTTGACGTGGAAGATCGGTACCGCGATGCGCTTGGCGGCGTCGGAGGCGAACGGCGAGGAGTGGAGCGCGTGCGGCTCGGTGGTGAAGCCGATCAGGTTGTTGACGATCACGTGCACCGTGCCGCCGACGGCGAAGCCGTCGAGGCGCGCGAGGTTGAGGGTCTCGGCGAGGATCCCCTGGCCGGCGAACGCGGCGTCGCCGTGGAGCAGGATCGGCACCACGCGGCGGCCCTCGCGGTCGCCGATCCGCGCCTGCTTGGCGCGCACGCGGCCGACCGCGACGGGGTCGACCGCCTCGAGGTGGCTCGGGTTCGAGACCAGGTGGATGCGCAGCTCCTGGCCGTTGTCGGCGGTGAAGACGCCGGTCGCGCCGAGGTGGTACTTGACGTCGCCGCCGCCGAGCACGCTCTTGGGGTCGACGTCCTCGAAGCCGGCGAAGAGGTTCTCGATCGGCACCCCGACGACGTGGGCCATGACGTTGAGCCGGCCGCGGTGGCTCATCGCCAGCACCACCATCTCGGCGCGCTGCTCGCCGCAGGCGTCGAGCATCTCCTCGAGCAGCGGGATGGTCGCGCTCACCCCCTCGATCGAGAAGCGCTTGGTGCCCAGGTAGCGCCGCTGGAGGGTCTGCTCGAAGACCTCGGCGCGCAAGAGGCGATCGAACACCGTGTCGGGGTCGATCGCCGGCGGGTCGTTCTCCATCTGCCGCTGCACCCAAGCCCGGCGCGCGGGGTCGGGGATGTGCATGAACTCGACCGCGAGCGTGCCGCAGTAGACGCGGCGCGCCCGCTCGGCCGCCTCGCGGTCGGCGTCGGCCTCGCCGGCGCCGTCGAGCTCGAGCCCCGCGGGCGCGAACGGCAGCGCGCGGCCGAGCGGGTCGAGGTCGGCCCGGAGGTAGCCCCAGCGGCGGAAGAGGTCGAGCGTGTGCTCGGCGGAAGCGGCGCGGGCGGTGTCGACGGCGAGAGTCGGGGTCTCGATCATGGCGCGGGGTTCCGGTCGTGGCCGCCGGTCGCGGCGGGCGCACGCGACCGGCCGGCGGTGGCCAGCAGGAGAATAGCGCGTCGCGCGCGGGCATTCCCTCGGCGCCGGCGCGCGCCTGGCCCGGCGAGCAGTGGCTATACTGCGCGCGCCGTGCCGGCCGCGCCACCCGCAGCCCGAGGCCGATCGCGGTGACGAGCCGATGCACAGACCCCTCCCTTCCGCCGCCCTCGCCCTCTCCGTGCTGGCTGCCGTACTCGCGGCCGTGCTGCTCGGCCCCACCGGCCCGGCGCGCGCCACCGGTGTGCTCGACGCGCTCGTCGCCCCGCTGGCCCCACCCGCGGCCGGCGGCGCGGCGCGGGTCGATCGCCTGCTCGCCAAGCTCGCGACCCACCGGCGCCTCCTGGTCGTCGGCGCCCATCCCGACGACGAGGACACGACGCTCCTCGCCTACGTCGTCCAGGGGCTGGGCGGCGAGGCGGCTTATCTCTCGCTCTCGCGCGGCGAGGGCGGGCAGAACCTGATCGGCCCGGAGCTGGGGGTCGGCCTCGGGCTCCTGCGCAGCCGCGAGCTGCTCGCCGCCCGCTCGATCGACGGCGCCCGCCAGTACTTCACCCGCGCCTACGATTTCGGCTACACGCGCTCGATCGACGAGACGCTCGCGCGCTGGCCGCGGGAGGTCCTGGTCGAGGACGCGGTGCGGGTGATCCGCCGCTTCAGGCCGCAGGTCGTGGTCGCGGTCTTCCCGCCCGACGAGCGCGCCGGCCACGGCCAGCACCAGGCCTCCGGGATCGTCGCGCGCGAGGCGTTCGACGCCGCCGGCGACCCCGAGTTCCTGCCGGTCGAGGCGCAGCGCGGGACGTACACGCTCTGGCCCGAGCCGCCGTGGCGCCCGGAGGCGTTCTACCGCGCGGCGTGGTGGCGGCCGGAGGCGGCGACGGTGACCTTCCCGCTCGGGCTGCTCGAGCCGGTCAGCGGGCGCTCGATCTTCCAGATCGCGATGGCCAGCCGCAGCCAGCACCGCTGCCAGGACATGGGGATGCTGCAGCCGCTGGGGCCGTTCGAGGGGCGGCTGGCGTGGGAGGCCGGCGCCGGCGAGGGAGGCGGCGACGTCTTCGCCGGCGTCGACACCTCGCTCGCGGCGATGACCGCGGTGCTCGGCGAGTCCGGCTTCCGGGATCAGATCGCGGCGGAGCTCGCGGCGATCGAGGAGCTGGCGCGCACGGCGCGCGCGGCGGCGAACCCTGCCTCGCCGCGGGCGGCGCTGCCGGCGGCGGCGGAGATCCACCGGCGCCTGGTCGCTCTCCGCTACCGGTTCCCCAAGCACGTCACCTCATACAACTCCCCGGAGTGGGTCGCATTCGTCGAGCTGCTGGGCGAGAAGGTCGACCTCGCCGAGGAGCTGGTGATCGCCGCGGCCGGCCTCGGCCTCGATGCCTGGGCCGACCGCGAGACCCTGGTGCCGGGCGCCGAGGTTGCGGTCGAGGCGGCGGTGTGGGATGCCGCCGGCTCCGGGGTCGAGCTGCTCGAGGTCGATCTCGTCCACCCGCTCGGCTTCCGCGCCGAGGCGGTCGCGCCGCCGGAGCGCGACGCCTTCACCGCACGCTTCCAGGGCGGCGGCGACCGGCCGGCCGAGGGCTATCACCTGCGCGCCTTTCGGGTGACCGTGCCGGCGGACGCGGCGCCGACCGTCCCCTACTTCCTCGAGCGCCCGCTCGCCGGCGACCTCTACGACTGGGGCGGCGCCGAGGGCGAGGTGAAGGGCGAGCCGTTCGGCCGTCCCCCGCTGCACGCCCGCTTCCGGATGAAGGTGGCCGGCGAGGAGATCCAACCCTGGCGCGAGGTCGTCCACCGCTACCGCGACCAGGCCCGGGGCGAAATCCGCCGGCCGCTCCGGGTCGTGCCCGAGCTGGAGGTCGCGGCCGGCCGCGACGTGATGGTCTGGCCGGTCGCCGCGGGCGAGCCGCGCGAGATCGAGGTCGTGCTGACC
>CAZNIX010000237.1:0-7570 GCA_964573125.1 uncultured Thermoanaerobaculia bacterium | reverse complement strand
GTCGGTGAGGGCCTTGTCGGGCGGCGCGCTCTCCTTGCCGCAGCCCGCTGCCGCGAGGCAGAGGGCTGCGGCCGCGAGGACCGCCGAGAACCCGGGCCGGCGGCGGATTCCGCCGCTCAGCACCTGAGCTTGGTCTTGGCGTTCTCGAGGTCGGTGACCAGGGTCCCGGCGGCGTATTGCACCGCCTCGGCTCCCGCCTGGGCCTGCTGGTAGTCGCCGCCGTCGAACGCCGCCTGGGCCTCGGCGTGCTGCGCCTCCAGCCCCTCGAGGGTGGCCCGCAGCGCCGCGACGTCGGTCTCGAAGCCCTTCGGCCGGCGCTTGCAGCCCTCGACCTCGGTCAGCAGCGCCGCCGCCTGATCGAGCGTGGCGCGGCCGGTCGCGAGCGCCTCCTGGGCCGCGTTGCGGGCCGCTTCCTTGCCCTCGATCGCGGCCTGCTGCGCCGCCTCCGCCTTGGCCTGCGCCTCGGCGACCAGGCGCTTGGCCTCGTCGTAGGAGCGGGTCAGGGCGAACTTCTCGGCCTGGGCGTTGATCTCGGTCTGGACGGCGTCCATCGCCGCCTGCGCCTCCTGGTAGGCCTCGGGGGCCCAGGTCGAGGCCTGGGCGGTGTCGGCGCTCGCGAGCGCCTGGCGGGCCGCCTCGACCTCGGCGTCCGGCGGCTTCGCGCAGCCACCCATCGCCACGACGGCGGTCATCAGCACCAGCGCGGTCAACCACAGGGTTCTCTTGTGCATGCTCGTCTCTCTCTCCGATGAAATGGGGGGATGGCAGCCGGGGCCGGCCGGCCCGAGGCCGGTCGCCGCCGGCGGCCGACGCGACCGCCGGCGACGGAGCCCGGTCTAGCGCTTCGGCTTCTGCCCGGTCGGCATCGGCGGCACCGGGCGCGGCCGCGGAGAACCGCCGCCCGGGACCGGCTGGGCCGGCGCCGGCGTGGCCGGCGGTCGGGGCGGCTTCGGCTTGTCGGCCATGGTGCGCATCACCCTCGTTGACGGGATCGATTGCCGGCGGGCTCCCGGGCGCGGCGACGCATGCGCGCGTGCCCGGCCCGCCGCGGATGGGTAGTGCAAAGGCCGAGCCAGCGCCGCGACGCAGCCCCGCGCTCGCCGGCGACTCGCCGCGGCCGCGGCCGGGCGTCCGCTCGAACTCACTCGAACCCAAGGGGATCTCGCCCGGCCCGTAAACCGGCAACGGCTCTCCGGCCACCACAGTTCGGATCTTGATTTCCGATTCCATCGGATCTACACTACCGATTCGGAAGTCTACACCCGATGCTGATCCGCGTCCTCCTGCTCCTCGAACCCCGCGCCCTCGGCCGCCGGCTGGCCCGCCTGCTCGACGGGCCCAACGTCCTCGCCACCCTCTCCTCGCCGCCGCCGGGCGGGCTGTGGGAGGGGCTGTCGCGGGAGAGCTGCGACCTGGTGATCGCCGGCCGCGACGCCCTGCCCGAGCCCGCGACCACCGCGGTCGCCGGCCTGCGCGCCCTCCCCGACCGGCCGGAGGTGATCGTACTCCACCCCCACGACGACCCGCGCGACCGCGCGGCGCTGCTCTCCGCCGGCTGTCTCGCGGTGCTCTCGCCCGAGCTGCCCGACGCCGAGCTGCGCGCCGCGCTCGCGTCGCTGATCGACCGCCGCCGCGACGCCCTGGTCCACCGCCTGCGCGCCGACCAGGGGACGCGCTACCGGCTCGACGACTTCTCGTCGCAGAGCCCGGCGATGCGCTCCCTCCTCGACCTCGCCCGGCGGGTGGCGGCGGCCGACAGCTCGCTCTTGATCCTCGGCGAGACCGGGGTCGGCAAGGAGTGGCTGGCGCGCGCGATCCACGCCGACGGCCGGCGCGGCACGGCGCCGTTCATCGCGGTCAACGCGGCGGCGCTGCCAGAGTCGCTGCTCGAGAGCGAGCTGTTCGGGCACGAGCGCGGCGCCTTCACCGGCGCCGTGCGCGCGCACCGCGGCCACTTCGAGAGCGCCCACCGCGGCACGCTCTTCCTCGACGAGATCGGCGACATGCCGCCGCACCTCCAGGTCCGGCTCCTGCGCGTGCTCCAGGACCGCAAGATCCAGCGCGTCGGCGGCGAGGAGCCGATCGAGGTCGACGTGCGGGTCATGGCGGCGACCCACCAGAACCTCGAAGAGGCGATGCGCGCCAAGGCGTTCCGGCGCGACCTCTACTACCGCCTGAGCGTCGTCACCCTGACCATCCCGCCGCTGCGCGAGCGGCGCGAGGACATCCCGCCCCTGGTCGAGAGCTACCTCGAGCGCTTCCGCTCCCAGCTCGGCCGCTCGGCGCTCACCCTCGAGCCCGACGCGCTGGCGGCGCTGGTCGAATACCCCTGGCCGGGCAACGTGCGCGAGCTGATCAACGTCGTCGAGCGCGCGGTGCTTCTCTCCTCGCCCGACGGCCGGATCGGGCTCGCCGACCTCCCCGACCCGATCGGCCGCCCCGCCGCCGGCGGCCGGCAGGCGCCACGGGGCGCCGACGGCGACGGCGCCGCGCTCGCCGGGAGCTGGTTCGACCTCCCGCTCGCCGAGGCCCGCAAGCAGTTGACGGCGCGTTGGGAGCAGACCTACCTCGACCACCACCTGCGCGAGACCGGCGGCCGCGTCGGCGACACCGCCCGCCGCGCCGGGCTCGACCCGCGGTCGGTCTACAGCAAGATGCGGGAGCACGGGCTGCGCAAGGAGGATTACCCGCCGGGGGGGCGGGGGGCGGGCTGAGCCGGAGGCCCGGCGGCGGCAGCGAACCAGGGGCGAGCCGGGCGCGACGGCGGCGTCATGCGCGCCGGGTACGCGCGGCCGTCGGGTCAGCCGGCGGCGTTCGCGCCGGCCCAGCCGCGGGCCAGCGCCGCGACCTCGTCGGCGCAGCCCCAAGACAGGGTGTAGCCCGAGCCGCCGTGGCCGTAGTTGTGGATCACCGCCCGGCCGCCGGCACGCTCCTCCAGCTCCAGCCGCACCTCCGGCCGCACCGGGCGCAGCCCGGCCTTTTCGGCGAGCACCTCGGCGCCGGAGAGGCCCGGCTCGACCTCCGCGCAGCGCCGCCGGATCTCCGCCGACGCCGCCGGATCGGGCGCCAGCGAGGCCTCCCCTGGCTCGTACGTACCGCCGAGGAGGACGCCGTCGCGGCGCGGGATGATGTAGGAGAGGCAAGTTCCCTCGACCCAGCCGAACAGCCCGTCCCCGAGCCCCGGCGGCCGGCGCACGATCACCACCCGCCCGCGCACCGGCACGACCGACTCGTCGCCCGCCAGCTCCCGCGCCCCGAGCCCGGCGCAGCAGACCACCAGCGGGTGCTCTCCGAGCACCTCGTCGAGCGACCTGACCCGCCGCTGCACCACCCGCCCACCGAGCGCCCTGAACCGCGCGGAGAGCCACGGCATGTAGACCGGCGTCTCGACCAGCGGCACGAACATCCGGTGCCCGTGCGCATACGGCAGCGGCCACCGCCCCGGCGGCTCGACCTCGAACCCCCACACCCACCCGCTCCACCACGGCTCCTCCCCGTCCGGCCCCAGGAGCTTCACCACCTGCCGCATCGAAACCCCGCTCGCCGGCTCCTCCTCCGCCAGCCGCGCGAGCGCCTCGTAGGTCGCCCGCGACCATCGCTCCACCCGCTCCCTCGGCCCGACGTGGTAGGGATACCAGTACGCCCCGGCGACGTCGCTCGTCGTCTCCGGCGTCAGCGCCGCCGCGTAGACCACGACCCCGAAGCCGGCCTCGAGCAGGCGGACGCCGCTCGATAGGCCGGCGACCCCGGCGCCGACGACCCCGATGTCCAGACGCGCTTTCACGAGGATGGACAACCCCTCTGCCGCTTGACGGCACTACAAACTGTAGTTACACTTCCATCGTGGAGTTTCGGTGGGACGAGGCCAAGCGTCGGGCCAACCTGCGGAAGCATGGCATCGACTTCCTGGACGTTCCGCCGGTTCTCGACGGCCCCACGGCCACGATCGAGGATGATCGCCTTCGAGTACTCGGAGCGCCGCCTCGTCACCTTCGGACTCCTCGGAGGTCAGGTCGCGGCCATCACACACACCGAGGACGATGACACCATCCGGATCATCTCCGCGAGGAAGGCAACCAACAATGAAGAGAGGAGCTACTTCGCCACGATCTCGCACTGACTGGCATCGACTCGCGACGATGGAGGATCGCGACATCGACCTGACCGACCTCCCCGAGGTCCCGCCCGAAGCCTTCGCCCGGGCGTTGGTGCGCAAGGGCCTCAAGCCGGTCCTCCCGAAGCAGCAGCTCACGTTGAGGCTCGACGCGGACGTGCTGGCCTGGTTCCGCGCCCTGGGCAGAGGCTATCAATCGCGGATGAACGCGGTCCTCAAGGCCTACAAGGAAGCTCACGAGGAGCCGATGCGGCGTTAGCTGGCGCCTACCGCCAGCTCCCCCACCGGCCGCCACCGCAGGTGCTTCCGCAGCTCCTCGGCGGTGGGCCCCTCGCCGACCTCGAGGAACTCCTCGAGCGGCCCGGAGAACAGCAGCTCGCCGCCGTGCGCTCCGCCGCCCGGCCCGAGATCGACGATCCAGTCGGCGCGGGCGATCAGGTCCGGGCTGTGCTCGACGACAATGACGCCGTCGCCGCGCTGGACCAGGCGGCGGAGGGTCTGGTAGAGGAGGTCGATGTCGGCGAGGTGCAGGCCCGTCGTCGGCTCGTCGAAGAGGAAGAGGCGCGGTCCCTCGCGGCGCGGGCGGCCGAGGAAGCTCGCGAGCTTCAACCGCTGCGCCTCGCCGCCGGAGAGGGTCGACGTCGGCTGCCCCAGCCGCAGATACCCCAACCCCACGTCGGCCAGCGAGCGGAGCTTGCCGACCAGCTTGCCGTTGCCGGCGAAGACCTCCAGCGCCTGATCGACCGTCAGCTCGAGCGTCTCGTGGACGGTCCGGCCGCGCAGGCGCACCGCGAGCACCTGCGGCCGGAAGCGCCGGCCCTGGCAGGTGTCGCAGGTCACGGTCACCGGCGCCATGAACTGCATGTCGACCTCGATCACGCCGGTGCCCCGGCACTGGGGGCAGCGGCCGGTGTCGAGGTTGAACGAGAAGTGGCCGGCGCGGATGCCGCGGCGGCGGGCCTCGGGGACGGCGGCGTAGAGGCGGCGGATCTCGTCGTAGGCCTTGATGTAGGTCACCGGGTTGGAGCGCGTCGAGCGGCCGAGCGGACGCTGGTCGACGAGGGTGACGTCGGCGAGGCCGTCGAGCCCCGAGAGCGCGTCGCACGCGCCGGGCTCGACGTCGACCACCCCCCGCGCGCGCTGGTAGGTGCCGAAGAGGACGTTCTCGATCAGCGTCGACTTGCCCGAGCCCGAGACGCCGGTGACCGCGACCAGGGCGGAGAGCGGCAGCTCGACGTCGAAGCCGCGCAGGTTGTGCTCGCGCGCGCCGCGGATCGCGAGCCGCGGCCGCGATGCCAGCTCGTCGGCGAGCGGTTCCCAGCCGCGCTCGCGCCGGAAGCGCGCGAAGTGCCGGCGCGCCGCGGTCGGCGGCCGCTCGCGCAGGTAGCGGCCGGTGAGCGAGGCCGGCGCGGCGAGCACGGCGTCGATCGTCCCCTCGACCATCACCCGGCCGCCGCGCTCGCCGGCGGCGGGGCCGAGGTCGATGACGTGGTCGGCGCCGCGGATCAGCGTCCGGTCGTGCTCGACTACGAGCACGGTGTTGCCGCGCGCGGCGAGGTCACGCAGGAGACCGAGCAGCCGCCCGCTGTCCTGGGGATGGAGGCCGATCGTCGGCTCGTCGAGGACGTAGAGCGTGGTCGTGAGCCCCGAGCCGAGCGCGGCGGCGAGGTGGATGCGCTGGGTCTCGCCGCCCGAGAGCGTCCGCGCCTGGCGATCCAGAGTCAAGTAGTCGAGGCCGACCCGGTGCAGGACCTCGACGCGCTCGCTCAGCTCTTCGAGCAGGTGGCCGGCGACCTCGCGCTGGCGCCGGCTCCAGCGCCGCTTGGCGAGCCAGGCGCGCAGCGCCTCGACGCTCATCGCGGTGACCTCGGGCAGGGTCATCCCCTCGAGCGTCACCGCCAGCGCCTCCGGCTTGAGCCGCGCGCCGGCGCACGCCGGGCACGGGTTGTAGGCGCGGTAGCGGGCGAGCAGCACCCGGAAGTGGACCTTGTAGTTCTTCCCCTCGAGCCAGGAGAAGAACTCGTCGAGGTTGGTGTGCTCGCCCTCGCCCCGCCACACCCACTCGCGCTCCTCCGGCGCGAGGTCGAGGTAGGGGACGTCGAGCGGCACGCCGGCCTCGCGCGCGGCCTCGAACAGCGGCTCGTAGAGGTCCTCGTAGGCGGGGGTGTTCCAGGGCGCGATCGGGTACTGGCCGAGGCTGCGCGCGGGATCCGGGATCACCCGCTCGGGGTCGATGCCGATCACCCGGCCGAACCCCTGGCAGGTCTCGCACGCGCCGAGCGGCGAGTTGAACGAGAACAGCGCCGGGCTCGGCCGCCGCAGCGGCTCGCCGCACACGGGGCAGGCGAGGGAGCGGGAGTAGAGGCGGACCCCGCCTTCCTCCTCGCCGTGCGCTTCCACTCGGCCGCGGCCGAGCCGGTAGCCCTCCTCGATCGTACCGGTGAGCCGCCCGAGCGCCGCCTCGTCGCCGGCGCGGAAGCGGCCGAGCACGAGCGGCAGCGGGTCGAGCGCCTTCGGCCACGGCTCGCCGGGCTCGATGCGCGCGACCCGGCCGTCGCCGTCGAGCCGGCGCAGGAAGCCCTGGCGCACCAGCTCGGCGATCGCGGCGGCGGCCTGCTTGGGCGTCGCCCGCGCCGGCCGCGCCACTCGCGCGACCAGCGTGAACTGCGAGCCGGCGCCGCCGGCGGCGAGGTCGGCGGCCGCCTCGCCGGCGGTGAAGCTCCGCGCCGGACCGTGGCCGCGCGGGCAGCCGACCTCGCCGAGGTGGGTGAAGAGCAGGCGCAGGACGTCGTTGGTCTCGGTGATCGTGCCCACCGTCGAGCGCGCGTTCTTTACCGCGTTCTTGGCCTCGAGCGCGACCGCGGGCAGGACGTTGTCGACCGAGTCGACCGGCGGCCGCTCCATCTGGTCGAGGAACTGCCGGGCGTACGTCGACATCGACTCGACGAACCGCCGCTGCCCCTCGGCGAACACGGTGTCGAACGCAAGCGACGACTTGCCCGCTCCCGACGGCCCGGTGACCACCGTCACCTTGCCGTGCGGCACTCGGCAGTCGATCCCCTTGAGGTTGTGCGTGCGCGCGCCCCGGACCTCGATCGCGGTCTCGCGGGACCCCTTGCTGCGGTCGGACACCTAGAGCTGGCCTCCCCCCTGCCCGAGGGCAGGGGAAGCGCTCATCATAGCCCCCGACGGGGCTGATCCAGTGACTCAATGATCGAGCCCGTGCCCGAGGAGGAGGTCGCCGTCCAGGAGGAGCGCTTCCGCGCGCTCCTCGACCGGCTCGGTCCCCCGGCGACCGAGGAGGAGTTGCGGGCCGCCCTCGCGGCCCGCGAACCGGCCGGGGCCGAGACTCCGTCTCCTGCGAGGACGCCGCGGTAGTTCTTCAGCGCCCTTCGCCCAGCACCCGCCGCAGCCACCGCCCGAACGGGTGCTCGCCGCGCCGGCCGTCGCGGGGGT
>CAZNIX010000236.1:0-7602 GCA_964573125.1 uncultured Thermoanaerobaculia bacterium | reverse complement strand
TTCGACGGCTCGTCGATCCGCGGCTGGCAGGGGATCCACGTCTCCGACATGCTCGCCGTGCCCGACGCGGCGACCGCCAAGATCGACCCGTTCTTCGCGCGGCCGACGATCAGCGTGATCGCGAACATCGTCGACCCGGTGACCCACGAGGACTACAGCCGCGACCCGCGCCACGTCGCGCGCAAGGGGGTCCAGTTCCTCGAGAAGAGCGGGATCGCCGATACCTGCTTCGTCGGTCCCGAGCCCGAGTTCTTCATCTTCGACGAGGTGCTCTACGAGCAGAACCAGCACCGCGGCTTCTATCAGATCGACTCGGTCGAGGGCGCCTGGAACAGCGCGCGCATCGAGGAGCCCAACCTCGGCTACAAGCCGAGCTTCAAGGGCGGCTACTTCCCGGTCAGCCCGACCGACACCTACCACGACCTGCGCGGCGAGATGGTCTACCTGATGCGCGACCTCGGGATCGTGGTCGAGGCGCACCATCACGAGGTCGGCACCGCCGGCCAGAGCGAGATCGACATGAAGTTCGCGCCGCTGCTCCAGATGGCCGACCAGATGATGTGGTACAAGTACGTGATCAAAAACGTGGCCAAGAAGCACGGCAAGACCGTGACCTTCATGCCCAAGCCGATCTTCGAGGACAACGGCTCGGGCATGCACACCCACATGTCATTCTGGAAGGACGGCAAGCCGCTGTTCGGGGGCTCGGGCTACGCCGACCTCTCCGAGCTGGCGCTCCACGCGATCGGCGGCCTGCTGCGCCACGCGCCGGCGCTGATGGCGTTCGCGGCGCCGACCAACAACTCCTACCGGCGGCTGGTGCCCGGCTTCGAGGCGCCGGTCAACCTGGTGATGTCGGCGCGCAACCGCTCGGCCGCGGTGCGCATCCCGATGTACAGCTCCAACCCCAAGGCCAAGCGGCTGGAATTCCGCTGCCCCGACCCCTCGTGCAACGCCTACCTCTTGTTCACCGCGATGCTGATGGCGCTGCTCGACGGGGTGAAGAACAAGATCGACCCCGGCGCGCCGCTCGACCGCGACATCTACGAGATGACCCCCGACGAGCTGAAGGCGTTCCCCCACACCCCGGCGTCGCTCGAGCACGCCCTGGGCGCCCTCGAAGCCGACCACGCCTTTCTGACCAACGGCGGCGTCTTCACCGACGACCTGATCTCGACCTGGATCGACTACAAGAAGGAACACGAGGTCTGGGAGCTGCGCAAGCGGCCGCACCCGTATGAGTTCCAGTTGTACTACGACAGCTAGGGTTTAGGACGGGCGGCTCGGGCACGCCGCCTCGTGCCGCCGGGATCGGTGGCGGCGCGAGGTGGCGGCCCGCGCGGCCACGCGGTGGCCGGCGGTAAAGAGGCGTATGATCCCGCCGTGCGCCGCATCCTGCACTGCGATATGGACGCGTTCTACGCCGCGGTCCACGTCCGCGACGAGCCCGCGCTGGCCGGCAAGCCGGTGGTCATCGGCGGCAGCCCGGAGGGGCGGGGGGTGGTGGCGTCGGCGAGCTACGAGGCGCGGCGGTTCGGGATCCGGTCGGCGATGCCGGCGGCGCGCGCGCGGCGGCTGTGCCCGGACGCCGTCTTCCTGCGGCCCGACTTCGCACGCTACAGCCGAGAGTCCGAGGCCGTCTTCGCGATCTTCCGCCGCTACACGCCGCTGGTCCAGGCGGTGTCGATCGACGAGGCCTACCTCGACGTCAGCGACCACCTGGGCGCGCTCGGCAGCGCGACCGCGGTCGCGCGCGAGATCAAGGAGCGGGTGCGCGCCGAGCGCCGGCTGACGGTGTCGATCGGCGTCGGCCCCAACCGGTTGGTGGCGAAGATCGCCTCGGACTTCGACAAGCCCGACGGCCTGACCGTGGTGCCGCCGCGCCGGGTGCTCGACTTCCTGGCGCCGCTCCCGGTGCGCAGCCTCCCGGGCGTCGGCCCGGCAACCGAGCGGGTGCTCGAGGAGGAGCTGGGCGTGGCGACGATCGCGGAGCTGCGGGCGCTCCCGCCCGAGCGGCTCGCCGAGCGCTTCGGCCGCCACGGCGCCTGGCTGGTCGACGCCGCACAGGGGGTCGACGACCGGCCGGTCGAGACCCACCGCGAGCGCAAGAGCCTCGGCACCGAGACCACCTACGAGACCGACCTCCGGGCGCTCGCGGAGATCGACGCCGAGCTCGACCGGCTCGCCGCCGACGTCGCCGAAGGGCTCGCGGAGCGCGGGCTGGCGGCGCGCACGGTGACGGTCAAGGTGCGCTACCGCGACTTCACCACCGTCACCCGCGCCCACACGCTGCCGTGGCCGGTCGAGCGCGCGGAGGAGATCGCCGTCCAGGCCCGGCGCCTCGCCCGCCTCACCGAAGCCGGCCGCGTGCCGGTCCGCCTGCTCGGCGTCTCCGCCTCGAAGCTGGTGCGGGCGGGGGAGGGGCAGGCGGCGCTGTTCGGGTGAGGGGGATTCCACCCGCGGCTGGTGACCTCGAGTCGTGTACGGACGCTTCGGCTATCATGTGCGGACAACCGACAAGGGGGCCATGCCGATGGTCAAGAAGCTCACCCGCACCGGCAACAGCCTGGCTCTGGTCCTCGACCGCCCGCTGCTCGAGGCGACCGGGATCGACGCCGAGACGCCGCTCGAGGTCTCGACCGACGGCGACGTCATCGTGATCTCCCCGCAGCGCGAGCCCGAGCGCGCGGCGAGGCTGCGCGCGAGCGTCGAGGAGATCCACCGCCGCTTCGGCGGCGTCTTCCGCCGGCTGGCCGAGTAGTGGTTCCGCTGTTCCTCACGCTGGAGGAGGTCCTGGCGCTGCACGACGACCAGATCCACCGCTACGGCGGAGCGCGTGGAGTGCGGGACCTCGGGCTCCTCTCCTCGGCGCTGGCGATGCCCCAGGCCACGTTCGGCGGCGAGCTGCTGCACCAGAGCCTCTTCGAGATGGCGGCGGCCTATCTCTTCCACGTCGCCCGCAACCACCCGTTCGTCGACGGCAACAAGCGCGCCGCTCTCGCCGCGGCCCTCGTCTTCCTCTGGCTGAACGACGGGAGGATCGAGGCGGCCGAGGACGAGCTGACGGACCTGGTGCTCGAAGTCGCCGCGGGCCGTGTGAGCAAGGCCGAGGCGGCGGTGTTCTTCAAGGGCCACGCGCAGGGCCCGAGTCCACCTCGCTGAGGCCGTCGGTGGCGCCGCCCGCCGACCGTGCCGGTTGAGGGACCCGGCTCAATCTCAATCAACCCATCCGCCCCCGCCGCCGCGCCGCGGCCTCGGCGGCGAGCTTCTGGAGCGTGCCGCGGTGGACCGGATAGAGGCCCCGCGCCTCCTCGTGCCGGAGCGCCTCCTCGGGCGTTTCGGCGGCGACCGCCGCCGGGTCCCAGCCCGCCGCCTCGAGCCGACCGCGCGCGCACGCCAGCATCAGCGGCGTCACGCCCTCCTTCGCCCGCGCGTCGACGGCCGCGCCGGCGGCGAGCAGGCGCACGGCGACCTCGGCGTGGCCTTCGATCGCCGCGACGTGGAGCGGCGTGAAGCCGAGGACGTCTCGCGCCTCCGCGTCGCCGCCGGCGGCGAGCGCGGCGTCGAGCGCCGCCCGGTCGCCGAGCCGAGCCGCGGCGTGGAGCGGCGTCTCGCTCCAGATCTCGGCGTGGGTCCTCGTCATCTCGAAGGCTCGGACTCAAGCCATAGTGGCCACCGGGAGGGCGAGGAGGCTACCATCGCGGCGCATCCTTCGACCGCGAGAGTGGCGAGTTGGCTTGCCGCCCGCCGTGCGACGCGGATCGACCCCGGCGAAGAACCCGGATGGGGTGGCTACTCCCGCCGGGGGCGGCGCATCGCTGGTCTGCTGCCGTCAAACTTCCAGCAGCATGCGCATCAGGTTCGGGATGCCGTGCCCCTGATGGTATCTGTCTCGGCCAATGTCGGTGCACGTGCGGAGGAGGATCTCCTTGACCTCGTCGGGGCGGCCGATGAACTGGCGCCGTACGGAAAGAAACGCCGCCAGCAAGCCGGAAACGTGCGGTGCCGCCATGCTGGTGCCGCTCTCCGCTCGGTACACGTCCTTCGATTTCGGACCGCTGAAGTGAGAGTTGCAGGAGCGGATCCGTTCACCCGGAGCCACCACGTCGGGCTTCAACCGGCCGTCTGACGTGGGGCCGCGTGAGGAGAACGACGAGACACCGTAGAGGTGAGGGCGGTCGGCGTTGACCGAGCCGACGGCGATGCAGTCCTCGAGGTTGGCGGGGTCGCCGATCGACATCGGGCTGTTGAGATCAACCTCGCCGTCGGGAGTGGAGACTTCCACACGGCCTTCGTTGCCGCTCGCCACCACCACCAGCACACCCGCTCGCCACAGCCGCCGGAGCTCGACGCAGATCGGCGTGAAGCCGCAGCCGTACACCGTGGCGTCGTACGGCCCGCCGAGGCTGAGGTTGAGGCCGTGGATCCAGAGCTCGGAGTTGTTCTCGTTCTGCTCGGTGATGTGGTCGAGAGCCTTGATGATCCACGCATCCTCGCCGAAACCCCTATCATCGAGTACCTTGTACCCGACCAGCCTCGCCTGGGGGGCGATGCCCTGCAGGGGCTCGCTCTTGATGTTGGAGGCGCCGGCGATGATGCCGGCCACGTGCGTGCCATGCCCGTCGCGATCGACATCCGTCGGGATCGGTTGCGGCGGGCCTTGCACGGTGCAATCCCAAAGCTCCTCGATCGTTTCATGGGTCTTGAAGTGGGGATGGTCGCGACGAGCTCCCGTATCCAGTACCGCCCAGCGAATGCGCTGCCCGAAAGCCTGGTAGCTTGCATGCGCTGCGTCCGCCTGGATCACCCGCGCCGAGCGGCCGAGCAGCTTGCGCTTGGGCGTGTTCTTCCACACCGCGTAGATGCGGAGGTCACGATGCTTGCGCGCCACCTCACCCAGCTCCGATGGCGTCAGGCGTGCGGCGACAAACCGGCGCAGCGGATCCACTCGGGCCTCGGCGTGGAATCGTTCGGGGACGATTCGTTCGATCTTCTCAACGGCGTTCGCGATACGGGTGGCCAGGCTCGGTCGGCTCTCCTTTTTCTCATAGTTTTTCAGATCCTCGTCGCTCTCGCCAACCGCCGCATAGCCGGGCTCCAGGATCTCGATGAGAACAGGCTGCCGATCGTCGAAGGCGAGATCCGCCGCAACGTCTCTGGCGACCAGGAACCGCGCGTGTGGATCGACGCGGGCGGCGCGGTGCACCACCGCGCGCACCTTTGGATGTGCGAGATAGCCGGCCGCCGAGTGCGGATCGAATCCTTTGAGACGGCTGCGGGTGTTCATTACCAGTTCGTCGATGATGAGATCGGCCGGGTCGAAGTCGTTGCCGATCCCTTTGTCGAGTGCCACGGGATCGAGTGGGTCGGCAAAGTTGTGCCAGGCCTGGACCACATTCGGTATCTCGAGGCCGGAGGGGAGAAAGTCCTGGAACTCACGGATCCCCAGCGGCGAGCCGATGGTAATCAAGTGGGCGACTTGGCGGGGCAAGGCTTCAGAGAGCTCGACCAGTACGTCGAAAGTGATGACACTGCCCAGGCTGTGGGCCACAATCGTGAACCGGTCCTTGCCGGACGGTATGATGTCGCGCAGGCGCTTCTGGATCTCCTTTCGAATCTCCGGTCGGAAGAAATAGGCGGCGCTGTCCCTCACCAGCGCCTTGAGAAACGCCCTCGTGATCGGCTTGCGCAGGAAGCCGGGCAGGGGCAGAACTTTCTTGCGCGAGCCTGCGGTCTGCACGCCAACGGTTTGCATGAGCGCGCTTGCGAACTTCCGGGCCTCGTCGTTGTCGTCCGGGACTCCCGCCTCCCTCAGCAGCGCCTGGACGTCCATCCCGTCCTCGCGAGCCGCTCGGACACGCCGCTGTCGCCGGTCGGGGCGCAGGATGTCCGCCCAGTACGCCATGCGCGTGTAGTCGCCCATGTCGCGACCGAACGCGGCGAGGTCCCATCGGCGCTTCATTTCGTCAGGCGGGGGCTGATCGCCGATCCCGTGGATATAGAGGACGGGCTGATCATCGGCCGCCCTGGGCGTGGCCGCGGCCCTGCGCGGGCCCCTACGGACTGACGCTTTTGGTCTTGGCATGGTCCAACCCCGAAGTGCAGAACCACTCGCCAGCGGCCCTACCCCGATGGCCATCTGACTACGGCTCAACTCCTGTTGCAGGATATACCAGATTAAAGGGATGTTGGCAACTCACCCTTCTTCTCCACCCTCTCCACGCAGACATGACCGACGGGCGCTCGGGAGTGCACCGTGCAGACGAATCCGGAGCTCGCCAGTGGCGACAGGTTCGTCACGCCTCCGCCCGGTGCTCCGGCCGGAGCAGGTCGAGGACGGTCTTGACCGGCGCGAAGGTCGCGGACGGGACTTCGACGAAGACGGTGTTCCAGCGCGCCATGCCGCCGTTCCACAGGCCGGGGCGCTCGAGGGCGCGGAGCGGGCGCCCCTGGTAGGACTTGCGGGCGATGAAGACCGCGCGCGGGTCGGCGAACTCGGCGAGCGGGTAGGGGCGGCCGCGGCGGTCGCGCAGGGCGCACGCGAGGTCGACCGGGTTGAAGTGGGTGGCGGCGGCGAGGAGCGCGGCCTGGCCGGAATCGGCGAGGTCGATCTCGGCGGTCTCGACGATCTGCCGGGAGACGCCACCGTCGCGGCCGTCGACCCAGAACGGTCCGCCGCCGGGCTCGCCGAGGTTGGGCACCATGCCGCACACCCGCAGCGGGCGGTCGAGGCGGTCGAACACGGCGACGCGGCGCGCCGCGGGCGGCGCCGGCGGCAGCGGCCGGCCGAACGCCTCGGCGCAGAAGCGCTCGGCCTCGGCGAGAAGATCGAAATCAGGCGCGGCGCCCCGCTCCTCCTCGGCGGCGAGCCGGTCGAGCAGGCCGTGCGCGCGCGCCTGGAGCTCGACGAGCAGGCCGCCGAGCGCGCGCTGCCAGCGCAGCACCTCCGGCCGCGATCGGTCGGGGACGACGTTGTCGATGTTCTTGAGCTGGACCAGGTCGGCGCCGCCGCGGGCGAGCGCGTCGAGGTTGCCGAGCAGCGCGCCGTGGCCGCCGGGGCGGAGGAGGAGGGTGCCGTCGTCGTCGCGGAACGGCCGCCCCTCGGGATCGACGGCGAGGGTGTCGGTGGCCGGCGACTGATGGGAGAAGCCGACCTCGAAGCGGGCGCCGGCTTCGCGTTCGAGCCGTGGCGTCGCGCGCGCGAGCAGCTCCCGGAACGCCGCCTCGTGCTCGGGCGCCACCGTGAAGTGGAGGCGGCAGCGGCCCTCGCGGTCGCGGATCGCGGCGGCGGCCTCGACCAAGTGCTCTTCGAACGGGGTGCGGACCTCGCCGCCGCCGTAGCGGTGGAACGGGATCAGCCCCTTGGGCCGGTCGGCGTAGGCGAGGCCGCCGTCCTCGACGCGCAACAAGATCGCGAACAGCGGCCGGAGGTCGCCGCTCCGCCGGCAGCCGTCGATCCCGGGGGCGCCGGCGGCGGCCAGCGCGGCGGCCAGCTCGTCGCGAAGCGCCAGCTCGTCGAGCCCGGCGACGAACTCGAGGACCGCCCGGGCGTCGGCGTCGCCGGCGGCCGCCGCCGCTTCGAGCGCCGGCGCCGCGGGCGCG
>CAZNIX010000235.1:4537-7602 GCA_964573125.1 uncultured Thermoanaerobaculia bacterium | reverse complement strand
GCGACGTCTACGCCGCGGTCCACGAGGCGCTGCTCGCGGCGCGCGGCGAGGAGCTGCCGGCGGTCGCCGCGCTCGCCGCGTGGCGCGCCGCGCAGGAGCCGCGCGACCGCGACCGCTACGGCTCCGACCTCTACGCCGAGGGCGAGCGCTCGGCGCTCGCGGTGCCCGCGGCGCCGCCGGAGTATGCCGACGACGCTCCCGAGGTCAACGGCTTCGAGGTGCTCAACGCCTGCTTCGACGCCGCGCTCGCGCGCGAGCCGCGCCTGGTCGCGTTCGGCGAGGACCTCGGCAAGCTGGGCGACGTCAACCAGGGCTTCCTCGGTCTCCAGGAGCGCCACGGCGAGCTGCGCGTGGCCGACGTCGGCATCCGCGAGTGCACGATCGTCGGCCAGGCGATCGGGATGGCGATGCGCGGGCTGCGCCCGCTGGCCGAGATCCAGTACCTCGACTACGTGCTCTACGCGCTCCAGATCCTCGCCGACGATCTCGCCACCCTGCGCTGGCGCACCGCCGGCGGCCAGGAGGCGCCGGTGATCGTGCGCACCCGCGGCCACCGGCTCGAGGGGGTCTGGCACGCCGGCTCGCCGATGGCGGCGCTCGTCCACCTGTTGCGCGGGATGTGGATCTGCGTCCCGCGCGACATGACCCGCGCCGCCGGCATGTACAACACGCTGCTCCGCGGCGCCGACCCGGCGCTCGTGGTCGAGGTGCTCAACGGCTACCGGATCAAGGAGCGGCTGCCCGCGAACGTCGGCGCGCTGACCGTGCCGCTCGGCGTGCCCGAGGTGCTGCGCGCGGGCGACGACGTCACGCTCGTCACCTACGGCGCCTGCTGCCGGATCGCCGCCGAGGCCGCCGAGCAGCTCGCGCGGGTCGGCCTCGAGGTCGAGCTGATCGACGTCCAGACCCTGCTCCCGTTCGACCGCCCGCGCCGCGTCCTCGACTCGCTCCGGAAGACCTCACGCCTGGTCGTCCTCGACGAGGACGTCCCCGGCGGCGCCTCCGCCTACCTGCTGCAGCAGATCCTCGAGGAGCAGGGCGGCTGGACCTGGCTCGACGCGCCGCCGGTGACGATCACCGCGCGCGCGCACCGCCCGGCCTACGGCTCGGACGGCGACTACTTCTCCAAGCCGAGCCGCGAGGACGTCTTCCGCGCGGTCTACCGGCTCGCGCACGAGGCCGAGCCGGCGCGCTTCCCGATCTTCTGGTAGACGGGCGCGCCGCCGCCGCGTTGCGCGGACGATGCGACCGCCGGTCCACGACGCGGCGGTCTCGAACGATCGATCGTGAGGCAGGGTACGGAAGGGGAAGGATCCCCTGAACGGCGACGCCCGTGCGCCGCCGGATCGCGATGGGGCGACCACTCCCTCGCGGCGCCGAGGAGCGGCACCGAGGAGCGTCTCGTCTCCCGGACGCCGCGCCGCCGCCGGGGCGCCGGCGCGGCGGAGCCCGGGTCGGCGGCTACTTCTTCTTGGCGGCCGGCTTCTTCTTGGCGGCCGGCTTCTTCGCCGCCGCCTTCTTGGCGGCCGGCTTCTTCGCCGCCGCCTTCTTGGCGGCCGGCTTCTTCGCCGCCGGCTTCTTCGCCGCCTTCGGCGCCGCCTTCTTCCTAGCCTTCGACGCGGTCTTCGCCTTGGCCATGCGGTCTCTCCTTCGCGTTAAGGCCGCGGGTCACCTGCTCGTCGACTCGCGGCCGTTGAACGGAACCCGGTCGCACCGCCTCGCGTCGCCTTGACCGTCGATGTCCCGCCGGTCGAGACGCTGGCTCGCGAGTTGGTGTGACCACGTCTGGGCGGAACTCTAGTACTGCTCTGAGAATTGTGCAAGAGGGTCGGCGCCTCGAGCGCGCGCGGCGGCCCGTCCGCCTTCCCGCGCCCGTCCGTTTCGATCGATCACCGCGCCCGTCCGCGGATCGATCGCGATCCGCTGCGATCGATTGCGATCGCGCCGCGGCCGCTACCAGCGCAGCAGCACCAGCTCGGAGCAGAAGCCCGGGCCCATCGCCATCAGCACGCCGAAGCTGCCCGCCGGCGGGCGGTGGCGCTCGACCGTCTCCTTGAGCACGAGCAGGACCGAGGTCGAGGACAGATTGCCGACCTCGCGCAGGCTCTCCCAGGTCAGCGCCAGCGCGCCGGCGGGGAGCGCGAGCCCCTCCTCGATCGCCTCGAGCACCTTGGGGCCGCCGGGGTGGCAGACCCACGAGGCGACGTCGGCGCGCGCGAGCCCGTGGTCGGCGAGGAAGCGGTCGACGTCGGCGGCGAGGTGGTCGCGCGCCATGGCGGGGACCTCCGCGGAGAGCACGATGCGGAACCCGCGCTCGGAGATGTCCCAGCCCATCACCCGCTCGGTGTCGGGGTAGAAGACCGAGCGCGTGGCGACGATCTCGGGCCCGGCGCTCGCGAGACCGGCGGCGCGCTCGGCGCCGACCACGACCACCGCCGCGGCGCCGTCGCCGAACAGGCCCGAGGCGATCAGGTTGGGGATCGAGAGGTCCTCGCGCTGCAGCGTCAGCGAGCACAGCTCGACCGAGAGCAGCACCGCGACCTGGTCGGGCCAGGCCTTGACGTAGTCGGCGGCGCGGGCGATGCCGGCGGCGCCGGCGACGCAGCCGAGGCCGAACACCGGCAGCCGCTTGACCCGCGGCGGGAGCCCCAGGAGATTGACCAGGCGGGCGTCGAGCGACGGCGTGGCGAGGCCGGTCACCGAGACCGTGATCAGGCAGTCGACGTCGCCCGCGCCGAGCCCGGCGGCGGTGAGCGCCTCGCGCACGGCGTCGGCTCCGACCTGCTGGGCGACCCGGATCCAGGCGTCGTTGGCCTTGCCGAAGGTGTCGAGGCGGGCGTACTCCGCGAGCGGCAGCGCGAGGTGGCGGCCGCCGACCAGGACGTTCTTGTGCAGCCGCTCGAGGCGCTCGAGGTTGTAGTGGCGCCCCGCCCACTGCGCGCGCAGCGCGGCGAGCAGGGTGTCCTGGTCGTAGTAGTGCGGCGGCAGCCCGCGGCCGACGGCGGCGATCCGGCTCCCCGCGGGGGGTTGTTCCAACCCCCCGCCCCGCGCGAGTGAATCGCGCG
>CAZNIX010000235.1:0-4527 GCA_964573125.1 uncultured Thermoanaerobaculia bacterium | reverse complement strand
CGGCGGCCTTGCGGCCGCCGCACACGCGGCCTTAAGCCGCGCGTAGTCCGCCGCGCACCGCTCTTCTGCGGAGACGCCTTCGCCATCACGGCGCTGAGTGTACGCCGGTCTGTCCCGCGAGCCCTCCAGTCGAAGGCAAGGAGGTCCGTCCCGTGGGCGCTCCTCCCAGGCAGCTCTGAACAAGCGCAGCGCAGGCAGGCGCAGAGGTAGAAACCGACACCCGCGCGCAGTGAAGAGCAGGCGCGAGCAGAGTCCCACAGGTCGAGAGAGCGAGCGCCGGTGCCGGGGAGGAGCGCCCACGGGACGGACCGGGCCCCCATCCGCCCACCCATAGCATTTCGTCTATCTGTCCGCTTGATGTAGACTCGGGCTAAACGTGCTCCGGCAAAGGCTCGGGAGGTTCCGCCGATGACGACGTCGACGCTCAACGACCTGCTCAAATCGATGGTGGAGCAGGGGGGCTCCGACCTCCACATCACCACCAACTCGGCGCCCCAGATCCGCGTCGACGGCACGCTGCGGGCGCTCAACCACCCGCCGCTGACGCCGACCCAGTCCAAGCAGCTCGCCTACTCGATCCTCACCGACAACCAGAAGCACCGGCTGGAGGAGAACCTCGAGATCGACTTCTCGTTCGGGATCAAGGGGCTGGCCCGCTTCCGCGCCAACGTCTTCCACCAGCGCGGCGCGATCGCCGCCGCCTTCCGGCAGATCCCGTACGAGATCCGCGGCTTCCGCGAGCTCGGGCTGCCGCCGGTGATCGAGAAGCTGTGCGAGAAGCCGCGCGGGCTGGTGCTGGTCACCGGCCCGACCGGCTCCGGCAAGTCGACCTCGCTGGCGGCGATGCTCGACAAGGTCAACCGCGAGCGCGCCGAGCACATCGTCACCATCGAGGACCCGGTCGAGTACCTGCACAGCCACAAGAAGTGCATCGTCAACCAGCGCGAGCTCAACGCCGACACCCACAGCTTCTCCAACGCCCTGCGCTCGGTGCTGCGCCAGGACCCCGACGTGGTGCTGGTCGGCGAGATGCGCGATTTCGAGACCGTCGAGGCGGCGCTGCGCATCGCCGAGACCGGCCACCTGACCTTCGCCACCCTGCACACAAACTCGGCGGCGCAGACCATCAACCGGATCGTCGACATCTTCCCCGCCCACCAGCAGGGGCAGATCCGGGTCCAGCTCTCGTTCGTGCTCGAGGGGATCATGTGCCAGAGCCTGCTGCCGCGCGCGGGCGGCAAGGGGCGGGCGCTGGCGGTCGAGATCCTGGTCCCCAACCCGGCGATCCGCAACCTGATCCGCGAGGACAAGGTGCACCAGATCTACGGCATGATGCAGGCCGGGCAGGCGCGCCACGGCATGCAGACCTTCAACCAGTCGCTGGCCGCGCTCTACTTCCGGCGCATGATCACGCTCCAGACCGCGATGGCGCGCTCGTCGTTCCCCGACGAGCTGCAGGAGATCATCGCCCGCGGCGCCGAGGCGCTCAATCCTTCGGTCGGCAGCCAGGGCGGCGCCCCCCAGGCGCAGCAACAGCAGGTGGCGAGGAGGTAGCCGATGCCCCAGTTCGTATGGAGAGGCAGAACCCGCGCCGGCGGCGTCCAGGAGGGCGTGCTCCTGGCCGACACGCGCGACGCCGCGGTGGCGACCCTGCGGCGGCAGGCGATCACGGTCACCAACATCCGCCAGAAGGGGCGTGAGATCCCGTTCCTGCCGCGGCTGCCGCAGCGGGTCAGCTCCAAGCGGCTGGCGGTGTTCACCCGCCAGTTCTCGGTCATGCTCGACGCCGGCCTGCCGCTCGTGCAGTGCCTGGAGATCCTCGCCGAGCAGGAGGACAGCAAGACCTTCGCCTCGATCATCGACAAGGTGCGCGGCGACGTCGAGGCCGGCGCCTCGCTGCACGAGGCGATGCGCAAGCACCCCAAGGCGTTCGACGAGCTGTACTGCTCGATGATCGCCGCCGGCGAGGCGGGCGGCATCCTCGACGTCATCCTGCAGCGGCTGGCGAGCTACATCGAGAAGGTCGTCCGGCTCAAGAACCAGATCCGCTCGGCGCTGATCTACCCGTCGATCGTCATCTTCGTCGCCTGCCTCGTGGTGTGGGTGATCCTGCGCTTCGTCATCCCCACCTTCGAGCAACTGTTCGCCGGCGTCGGCGGCGAGATGCCCTGGATCACGCGCATGGTGGTCGGCGCCAGCAATCTGGTCGGCAACTACTCGCTGATCATCATCATCCTGATCATCCTGGCGGCGGTGGCGATCAACCGCTACCACAAGACCCACCGCGGCCGCCGGGTGCTCGACGGCCTGATGCTGAAGACGCCGGTGATCGGCATCCTGCTGCGCAAGGTGGCGGTGGCCCGCTTCTGCCAGACCCTGTCCACGCTGACCTCCTCCGGCGTGCCCATCCTCGACGGCCTCGAGATCACCGCCCGCACTTCGGGCAACGCGATCCTCGAGGACGCGATCATGGCGGTGCGCAAGAGCGTCGAGGAGGGCAAGACGCTGTCCGAGCCGCTGGCCGAGACCAAGGTCTTCCCGCCGATGGTGGTGCAGATGATCCACGTCGGCGAGCAGACCGGCGCCCTCGACCAGATGCTGGCCAAGATCGCCGAGTTCTACGAGGAGGAGGTCGACACCGCGGTCGCCGGCCTGACCAAGCTGATCGAGCCGGCCCTGATCGTGTTCCTCGGCGTCGTCATCGGCATCATCGTCACCTCGATGTACCTGCCGCTCTACTCGTTCCTGACCGAGATCGGGTAGGCCGTTGTCTTCCGGGGTGGGACGCGAACGGCGTCCCACCCCCGAAGAGGTCGCATGTCGCCCCTCGCCCGCCAGCTCCGCTGGCTGATCGGCATCCGGTTGCTGGTGATCACCAGCATCGTGGTGCCGTACGGCCTGGCGCAGCTCATCTCGCCGCCGCTCGGGGTCGAGCCGGTGGTGCCCGCGGCCGCCGCCGGCCGCGAGGCGCCGGAGGCGATCGCCGGCGGCGCCGAGCTGCGCACGGTGCCGGCGGCGATGTCGTGGGGCGCCTTCCTGCGCCTGGCCGGCTTCACCTATCTCGCGAGCCTGCTCTACATCGCCCTCCACCTGGCCCTGCCGCGGCGCCCGGCGCTCCAGGCCTACGTCCAGTTCGCCGGCGACCTGCTGCTGGTCACCGCCCTGGTCTACTCGACCGGTGGGCTGGCGAGCCCGTTTTCGATCTTCTACCTGGTGGTGATCGCGGTCGCCTCGACCCTGCTCCGGCGCGAGGCCGGGTTCACCGTCGCCACCGGCGCCTACCTGCTCTACGCCGGGGTGCTGATCGGGCTCCACCGCGGCTGGCTGCCGCTCGCGGCGAGCGCGGCGAGCGAGCCGGGGACGCTCGCGCGCCTGACCTACCACCTGGTGGTCAGCTTCGCCGGCTTCTACCTGGTCGCCTTCCTCACCTACTACCTGGCGCACCAGTTCACGCGCACCGCCGCCGAGCTGGAGGCCAAGCGCGAGGACCTCGCCGACCTCCAAGTGGTCCACCGCGACGTCATCCAGTCGATCAACACCGGGCTGATCACCACCGATCTCGCGGGGACGGTGACCTCGGTCAACCGCGCCGGCGCGGAGATCCTCGGCCTGCCCGAGGACGAGCTGCTCGGGCGCCCGATCGACGCGACGCCGCTGTTCCCCGGCGACCGCTGGCCGGAGCTGCTCGCCGGCCCCGGGGAGCGGCAGCGCGCCGAGGCCGAGGTCGAGCGCCCGGGCGGCACGGTCTACGTCGGCTACTCGCTGTCGCCGCTGTCCGACGCCGACGGCACCCGCCGCGGCCACATCCTGATCTTCCAGGACCTCACCCGCTGGCGGCTGCTGCAGGAGGAGGTGCGGCTCAAGGACCGGATGGCGGCGGTGGGCGAGCTGGCCGCCGGCATCGCCCACGAGATCGGCAACCCGCTGGCGGCGATCTCCGGCTCGGTGCAGATGCTCGCCAAGGGCCTGGGCGAGGACGGCGCCGCGCGCAAGCTGGTCGAGATCCTGATCCGCGAGAGCCAGCGGCTCGACCGCACGATCAAGGGCTTCTTGCGCTTCGCCCGCCCGCGCGAGCGCGCGGTCGCGCAGTTCGACGTCGCGGTGCTCGTCGCCGAGACCTTCGAGCTGCTCCGCAACAGCGAGGAGGTCGCCGCCGGCCACCGCCTGGAGCTCCTGCTCGACCCGCCGTCGGCGGCGATCCACGCCGACCCCGACCAGGTCACCCAGATCTTCTGGAACCTGGCGCGCAACGCGCTCAAGGCGATGCCCGGGGGTGGTACCCTCAAGGTCGTGGGCGAGCTGGGCGCCGACGCCTACCGCCTCCGGTTCACCGACACCGGGCGCGGCATGGGCGCCGAGGAGCGCGCCAACCTGTTCCACCCCTTCAAGTCGTTTTTCGACACCGGCTCCGGCATCGGCATGGCGATCGTCTACCGCATCGTCCAGGAGCACGAGGGCCGCCTGCGCGTCGACAGCCGCCCGGGCGCCGGCACCACGATCGAGGTCGCGCTGCCGCGGCGCGGGCCC
>CAZNIX010000234.1:0-7660 GCA_964573125.1 uncultured Thermoanaerobaculia bacterium | reverse complement strand
GGCGACGCTCAGGCCGGCGAGCGGGCCGGACATCGCGCCGGCGCGGCGCGCCGGCCCCGGCGGCAGCTCGGCGCGGTCGCCCCAGCGGCGGATCGCGAGCTCGATCTCGCCCCCCTCGGGGTTGAACTTGACCGCGTTCGACAGCAGGTTGCGCAGCACCTGGCGCAGGAACACCTCGTCGGCCGCGACCGGCACGGCCGCCTCGGGCAGCCGCGTCGTGAGCCGCAGGCGCTTGCGCCCGAGCGCGGGCTCGAGCTCGGCGACGACGGTCCGCGCCACCTCGACCAGGTCGTGCTCCTCGATCCGGTATTCGACCGCTCCCGCTTCCAGCCGGGCGAGGTCGAGCAGGTCGCGGATCATACCGCCGAGGCGATCGGCGCAGTCCTGGTTGAGCCCGAGCACGTACTTCTGATCCGCCGTGAGCGGGCCGAGCGAGCCGTCGAGGAGCAGGCCCAGGGTCTCCTGCATCGAGGCCAGCGGCGCCTTCAGCTCGTGCGAGACCGTCGACACGAAGTCCTTCTTGAGCCGGTCGAGCTCCTCGAGGCGATCCGCCATCGCGTTGAACTCGGCGGCGAGCGCGGCCAGCTCGGGCGGCCCCGACTCGGGCACGCGATGGGCGAGGTCGCCGCTGCCCAGCGCGTGGGCGCCGCGCTGGAGCGCGCGCAGCGGCGCGAGGACCGAGCGCACGAGGAGCGCCGAGCCGACGACCGCGGCGAGGACGCCGGCGAGCCAGGCGAGCGCGGAGACCCAGCGCGCCCGCTCCGCCCGCCGGGTGCTCGCCCGCGCGATGCCGCGCATGTTGCGCTCCGCCGCCGCCACCAGCTCGCGCAGGCTCGCCTGCATCGCCTCGAGCGACTGGAGCGCGGCGTCGGCGCCGCGATCCGCGCCCCGCTCGAGCACCTCGGTCTCGATCCCGGGCGCCTGCCGCTCGTAGCGCGACCACAGCACCGCGAAGCGCTCGACCGCGATCCGCTCGCCGGCCGCGAGCCGCAGCCGGCGCAGCCGGGCGATGCGGTCGCTCACCCCGGCGCGCCCGTGGCGCAGGCCGGCCGCGTACTCGGGATCGCGCAGGACCTTGAGCTTGGCGGTCAGCTCGCGCAGCCGCGCCAGCTCGCCGCGCAGCTCGAGGCTGAGGCTGCCGGCCTCGAGGCTGATCCCCGCGAGGTGGTGGACGTCGGCCTCGAGGCGGGCGATCACCGACTGCTGGTAGACGCCGACCGCGAACATCACCGCGACCAGGGCGAGGAAGCCGGCGCCGACCTTGGCGGCGAGGCTCACTTCGCGTCGAGCCCGTAGGACTTGAGCTTGTTGCGCATGGTCTTGACGTCGATGCCGAGCCGGCGCGCGGCCTCGGCCTTGTTGTTGCCGGTCTGCTCGAGGGTCTTGAGGATCAGCTTGCGCTCGGCGTCCGCGATCGGGGTGCCGGGAGCGAGCACGATCCGGTCGGGGCTCTCCTCCTCCGGCGCCGCCGGCGGCCCGGGGTCGCGGATCGCGGGCGGCAGGTGGTCGGGCTCGATCCGTCCCGCGCGCGCCAGGACCACCGCGCGCTCGATCGCGTTGCGCAGCTCGCGCACGTTGCCCGGCCAGCGGTAGCGCGCGAGGATCTCCGCGGCCTCCTCGCCCACCCCCTCGACGGCGCAGTCGTGCTTGGCGGCGAACGCGCGCACGAAGTGCGCGACGAGCAGGGGCAGGTCGCCTGCCCGCTCGCGCAGCGGCGGCAGCTCGACCGAGAAGACGTTGAGCCGGTAGTAGAGGTCCTCGCGCAGCGAGCCGTCCGCGATCGCCAGCCGCGGCGGCCGGTTGGTGGCGGCCAGCACCCGGACGTCGAAGCGCAGCTCCTGCTTGCCGCCCAGCCGCCGCACGCGCCCGTCCTCGAGCACGCGCAGGAGCTTGGGCTGCAGCTCGAGCGACATCTCGGCGATCTCGTCGAGCAGCAGGGTGCCGCCGTCGGCCAGCTCGAAGCACCCCTGCCGGGTGCCGGCGGCGCCGGTGAACGCCCCCTTCTCGTGGCCGAAGATCTCGCTCTCCATCAGCTCCTTGGGGATCGCCGCCGCGTTGATCGGGACGAACGGCTGCGCCGCGCGCCGGCTCAGGCGGTGGATCATGCGCGCCACCAGCTCCTTGCCGGTGCCGCTCTCGCCGGTGATCAGCACCGAGGCGTCGACGCCGGCGATCTCGCGCACGAGGGAGAAGACCGCGCGCATCGCGGCGCTCTCGCCGACGAGATCGCCGAACCCCTCGCCCGGCTCCGGCTCATCGGCCGCCCGGCCCGCGGCGCCCTTCCCCGCCTCGGCGCCGGCGACGGTGTCGAGGATCGCCACCAGGCGGTCGTAGTCGAGCGGCTTGGTCAGGAAATCGAGCGCGCCCCCCTTCATCGCCTCGACCGCGAGATCGATCGTGCCGTGGGCGGTGATCAGGATCACCGGGGGCGCGCCGTCGCCGGCCCTGAACTTGGCGAGCAGATCGAGGCCCGAGAGGTCGGGCAGCACCACGTCGGAGAGGATCGCGTCGGGCGCGAACTGCGCCGCCAGCCGCACCGCCTCCTCGCCGTCGGCGGCGGTGCGCACGCGGAAACCGCGCCCGCGCAGGCGCCGCTGCAGCACCTCGCGCATCGCCTCCTCGTCGTCGACGACCAGGATCTTCGGGCGCTCCGGGTTGCCGGCTGGCATGCGGGTTCCTGGTTCCGGCGCAGTCGCGCCACCTGGCGAGACCCGGGATCGTAGCACTCCGGCGGCCCTCGCCGGTCGCGGGGCGAGCCGCGAACCGGGTCTCAGAGTCCGCAGATCGATCGCCACCAGTGGCCAGGACCGTCAATAGCGGCGGCAGGCCGCCCAGGGGCCGATCCGGATCTGCCGTGGCCCGACGGTCCGGCCCCGCGCCCCGGAGGGGCGCGCGGCGGCGCGCCGCGCCGCCGAGACAGGGGAGGGGACCCGCGCCCCCTTCAAATCAAGACCGGCACTCGCGCGGGGAGGGGGGCGCAGCCCCCCTCGAAGAAACCGGGCCGCGGACCGGCGCCGGGCAGAAGGGATCGCGGCGCGGCGGCTGCGCCGGCGGCCACCACGGATCGGACGACCAGACGGCGGCCAGCGCGCGCTGGAAGTTCCGGCCCAGGACCAGCTCGACGTCGGCCTCGCCGTAGCCGCGGCGCAACAGGCCGTCGGCGAGCTGGAAGACGCGCAGCGGCAGGGACAGGCCCGCGATCGCGTAGGACCGCCGCGCGGCGGTCCGCGGATCGCCGCCCTCGAAATCGACGTCGCTGCCCAGGCCGGCGTGCTCGATGCCGGCCACGCGCGCGATGTGGTCGAAGTGGTCGAGCACGTGGTCGACCGCCGGCGACCGCCGGCCGACGAACGCGCGGACGACGGTGACCCCCATCACCCCGCCGTGCCGCGCCAGCTCCCGGATGACCCGGTCGGACTTGCACCGCGGCTGACCCGGCACCAGCGCGCGGCAGTTCGCATGCGTGACCAGCACCGGCCTGCGCGACAGGCGGATGGCGTCGAGCGTGGTCCGCTCGCCGCAGTGCGAGACGTCGATCGCCATGCCGACGCGGTCCATCTCGGCGACCACCTCGGCGCCGAACTCGGTGAGCCCCGGGTCCCGCTCCGAGCGGCAGCCGCCGCCGAGCCGGTTGCCCTCGTCGTAGGTCAACTGCGAGACGCGCTGGCCGAGGCGGTGGCAGGTCTCGACGTCGGCCGCGGTGCGGAAGTGGTCGGAGTTCTGGAAGCCGACGACGACGCCGATCTTGCCCAGCGCCGGCATGGCGAAGAGGTCGCCGACCGTCTCGACCGGCGCCAGGAAGCACGGCCGGGCCGTGAGCAGGGTCCGCCAGAGCCCGAGCCAGCGCCGCGCGGCCGCCGGCCGATCCCGCCCCGGGGTCTCGACCGCCGGGTGCAGGACGTTGACCCCCGACCGCCCGAGGCGCCAGAAGTCGGCCTCCTCGAAGCTCTCCGGGGACCGCTCCCAGCGGTAGAGCCGCGCCCAGTCGAGGGTCAAGAAGCCGAGCATGTCGACCACCGGCGAGCGTCCGACGAGGTCGACCGCGCGGGTCGACACCGCCGCCTCGCCGGCGCCGAGGCGACAGCGGCCGAGGTTGAGCATCGGCGCGCCGAGGACGCCGGCCGCGGCCAGCGCGCCGCCGCGCAGCAGCCGCCGGCGCGTCCAGCCCCGGTCGCTTGCGGCTCGCTCGGTCACCGCGCTCGAGGCCCGGCCTGCGGCGGCTAGCCGATCCGTGCCGTCCGGCGGGCGCGGACGACGAAGCGGTCCGGGGCCTGGCCGATGTAGCGGAAGGGATGGCAGGTGATCAGGGTGAGCGCGGGGTAGCCGGCGTCGCGGGTGACGCCGACCTCGCGGGCGCCGACCACCCGGGTCCACTCCACGGTGTAGACGTCGGCCCCGGCGGCGCGCTCGACGATCACCCGGTCGCCGATCTCGATCTCCCGCAGCGGCCGGAAGAAGGTGTCGCGGTGGCCGGCGAGGACCAGGTCGCCGGCCGCGCGGGGGCGGGCGCCGCCGGCCAGGCGGCCGGCGGCCCGGCGCAGCACCGGCTCGCCGGTCCCCTCGGCCACGACCACCGCGAGGCCGAGGCGGGGCACCGACAGGCGGGCGACGGGCGTTCCCGCGGGCAGCTCGGGCACCGCCGCGGCGCCGTCCTCCGCGACCAGGCGCGAAGCCTGGGAGGCCTGGTACCAGCGGGCGTCGGCCCACGCCCAGGCGGTCCAGCCCAGGCCTCCGAGCGCGACCGCCCAGCACGCGGCCTCCAGCCGGGCGAGGGCGCGGCGCGCCCTCGGTCCCGAGTCCGCCCGGCGAGGACCACGCTCGATTCCACGCGCATCGCTCATGACGCTGCTCCGATGCCGGCCGGCCGGCGGGCCCGGTCGTGAAGACCCGAGCCCGCCGACCGGCCCGCGGCGCGGGCGTCTCCTCCCCCTACCGGGTGCGCAGCCGGCGCACGCCGAGGCCGGCCGCAGCGCCGCCGGCGCCGATGAGAGCGATCAGCGCCAGCGGGCTGGCCGTGCGGGGCAGCTCTTCCTGCCCGGCGCCGACCTCGGTCTGGGCCTCGGTCTCGCCGACGAGCGGCTCGATCGGCTCGGCGGAGTCCACGGACGGCGGCATCGCGTCGGACGCCTCGACCGGTTGCGTTTCGGTGCCGTACTCCAGCTCCTGCGCGAGGGGCTCCTCGGCAGGCGGGTCCTGCGCCTGGACCGCCAGCGGCAGCGCCGCCAGGGCCGACAGGGTCGCGATCGAGAGGAGCTTCTTCATCTCTGGCCTCCATTCCTCGCTTCGTTCACTCGCGCCCGGACCACATTGTCGGGCGCCGCGAGGAGGGGGGAGCAAACCGGGTGCCAGCCGCGCCGGTGCGCGTAATCCATTTACTTTCAGTCGTTTGAACCACACGAGGCGGAACGTGGCCGCGCCGGGGCGCGGCGTGAATCGGTGCAAACTTCCCCGCTCGCGGCCTCAGAGCGGCCACACCCGCGGCACGATCAGGAGCGTGAGCGCGAAGACCAGGAGCGTCAGCGGCAGGCCGACCACGAAGTAGTCGCGGAAGCGGTAGCGGCCGGGGCCGTAGACCAGGAGCGACGCCGGCTCGAGCGGGGTGATGAACGAGCACGAGGCGGCGAGGCAGACCGCGATCGCGAACGCGCGCGGGTTGAGACCGACGGCGAGCGCGGTGCGCACCGCGAGCGGCAGGACGACCAGCGCGGCGGCCTGGTTGGACATCGGCTGGGTGAGGACCACGGTCAGCAGGTAGAAGCCGGCGAGCAGCGTCAGCGGGCCGGCGCCGCCGGCGAGGCCGACCACCCGCGCGGCGAGCTCGGCGGCGGCGCCGCTGGTCTCCATCGCGGTCGCGAGACCGAGGAGCGAGGCGACCATGATGAGGATCCGCCAGTCGATCGCGGCGTAGGCCTCCGAGGTGCGGATGCAGCCGGCGAGGACGACGACGACGGCGGCGACCAGCGCCGCGACCGGAAACGACAGCCAGCCGGCGCCGCCGGCGACCACCATGGCGAAGAACGCGCCGCCGGCGACCGCGGCGCGCCACCCCGGGTGCGGCAGCTCCAGCTCGTCGAGCAGGATCAGGTCGCCGGCGCGGATCAGCCAGCCCAGCCGCTCCGGGTCGCCCTGGACCAGGAGCACGTCGCCGTCGCGCAGCCGCAGGTCGGCGACGCGCCGGTGGCGCGGGTGGCCGCGCCGGTAGATCGCGAGCACGTCGACGCCGTAGCGGGAGCGGAAGCGCAGCTTGCGCAGCGTGCCGCCGGCGAGGCGCGAGTTGTAGGGGAGCATCACCTCGTGGATCCGGAGCCCCTCGACGCCGCCGGCGGCCTCGCCGCGCGCCGCGGCGGGGAACTCCAGCGCCTTGCCGTGGGCGACGCGCAGCAGGGCGTCCTGCTCGCCCTGGACCAGGAGCGCGTCGCCGGCCGCGAGCGGGCGCCCGGCCGCCGGCTCGATCCCCTGCTCGCCGACCCGCCCGAGCACGTTGACCTCGAAGCGCCGCCCGCTCTCGATCTCGGCCACCGTGCGCCCGATCCAGTCCGACCCCGCGGGCACCACCACCTCGCTCACGTACTCGCGCACGCCGTAGGCCTCGAGCGCGCGCTCGGCGCGCTCGGGGAGGAGGCGCCGGCCGACGGTCAGCAGGTAGGCGGCGCCGAGGAGCGTCGCCGGCAGCCCGACCGCCGCCAGCTCGAAGAGCGCGAGCCGCTCGAGGCCGTAGCGCGGCATCAGGCCCGAGACCACGATGTTGGTCGAGGTGCCGATCAGCGTGATCGAGCCGCCGAGGATCGAGGCGAACGCGATCGGCATCAGGAGCTTCGAGGGCGCGCGGCCGAGCCGGCGCGCGAGGCCGGTCGCGATCGGCAGCGCGGCGGCGGTGGTCGCGGTGTTGCTCAGGAAGGCGGAGAGGAGCCCGGTGCCGCCGAGCAGCGCCGGCAGCGCCAGCCGCGGGCGCCGCTCGGCGAGCCGCGCCAGCCGGTGCTCGAACGGCTCGAGCGCGCCCGAGCGGGTGAGCGCGGCGCTGACCACGAAGAGACTCCCGAGGAAGACCACCACGCCGTCGCCGAAGCCGGCGAACAGCTCGTCGGGGCCGAGCAGGCCGGAGGCGTGGAGGCCGAGCAGGAGCAGGATCCCGGTGACCTCGATCGGCACCCACTCGGTGGCGAACAGCACCACCGCGGCGACGAGCAGCGCCAGCAGGGTGACGACCTCGCGCTCCACCGGAGTCCCTTCCGCCGCGGGCGGCCGGCCGCGGCGAGCGGGACTCTACACCCGGGCGCGGTGGCGAGCCGGGGCCGGGCCGGGTAGAGGGCTAACAGCTAATAGTCCACTACCCCGGGCCGCGGGCGCCGCGCCGAGGCGCCGATTGCGTTAGGCTCGCTGTGACTGCCGTGAACCACGCGCCCGCTCCGACCCTGCGCCACCGCCCGGACGGCGGCGCGCGGCGACGTCACCGGGCCGCGGCCCGGCGCCTGCGAGTCCGGAACCCGCTCGACCGGGACGAATGCGGGGTGCAAGGGCTCGGTCGGCGCGGGTGACCCGGCCCGAGGAGACCCGCCGTGAGACGAAGCCGCCTCGCCCGCCTCGCCCGCGCCCTCCTCTGGGCCCTGCCGTCGGCGCTGCTCGCCGCGGCGCCGCTCGCCGCGCCGGCGGCCGCCGGCGC
>CAZNIX010000233.1:3308-7666 GCA_964573125.1 uncultured Thermoanaerobaculia bacterium | reverse complement strand
AGCTGGCGCGCCGGCTCGGCGTCGCCCCCGGCCACCTCGTGCGGCTGGTCGCGCTCGGCCTCGCCGACGGCCGGCCGCGCTTCCGCTACCGCACGCTGCGCGTGACCGGCACCTTCAGCGTCGGCTTCGCCGAGTTCGACGCCGCCTGGGTGCTGCTCGACCGCGCGCTGGTCGCCGGCGGCGGCGCCAGCGGCGCCGGCGACGGTGCGGGCGCCGACCTCTACGAGATCACGCTCGCCGCCGGCGCCGACGCCGCGGCGGTGGTCGCGGCGGCGGAGGAGGTGCTCGGCCCCGACTGGTTCGTTGCCGACTGGCGGCTCGCCAACCGGGAACTCTTCACCGCGCTCGAGCTGCAGCAGCTCGTGCTCTTCCTGGTGCTCGGCCTGATCGTCCTGGTGTCGACGTTCAACGTCGGCTCGACTCTCGTCGTCCTGGTGCGCGACCGCATGCGCGACGTCGGCGTGCTCGCCGCGCTCGGCCTGCCGCCGGCGAAGCTGCGCGCGGTGTTCATGACCTACGGCGCGGTGCTCGGCGCCGCCGGCGTCGCGCTCGGGGTCGCGCTCGGCGCCGGCGCCGCCTGGGTGCTGACCACCTTCGAGCTGATCCACTTCGACCCCGAGGTCGCCGCCATCTACTTCATCAGCTCGGTGTCGTTCCAGGTCCGCCCGAGCGACCTCGCGGCGGTGGTCGGCTTCGCGCTCGCGGTCAACCTGATCGCGTGCGCCGTGCCCGCCTGGCGCGCAGCGCGGGTCGATCCCTCGGCGGCCCTGCGCTACGAGTGAGCCGCGGGAGCGAACCTCATGACCGAACGGATCGAGCGCTACCTGGCCGCGGCGGTCCAGCTCACCTCGACCTCCGACGCCGACGCCAACTGGGCGAGCGCCCGGGCGCTGATCGAGCGCGCCGCCGGCTACGGCGCGCGCCTCGTCGCCACGCCCGAGAACACCAACTTCCTCGGCCCGCACGAGGAGAAGGTGCGCCGCGCCGAGCCGCTCGACGGCCCGACCTGCGGCCGTTTCGCGGACCTCGCGGCGCGGCTCGGCATCCACCTGCTGCTCGGCTCGTTCAACGAGCGCGGCGAGCGGCCCGGCCGTTGCCGCAACACGAGCGTGCTGTTCGGTCCGGACGGCGGGCGGCTCGCGGTCTACCGCAAGATTCATCTGTTCGACGTCGACGTCTCGCCCGAGGTCCGCTTCACCGAGTCGGCGACCGTCGAGCCGGGCGCCGAGACCGTGGTCGCCTCGACGCCGCTCGGCCGGATCGGGATGACCGTCTGCTACGACCTGCGCTTCGCCGAGCTCTACCGCCGGCTCCGCGACGACGGCGCCGCGATCCTCGCCGTCCCCTCGGCCTTCACCCTGACCACCGGCCGGGCCCACTGGTATCCGCTCCTGCGCGCCCGCGCGATCGAGAACCAGTGCTGGCTGATCGCCCCCGCCCAGCACGGCCGCCACGACGACGACGGCCTGCGCGAGAGCTTCGGCCACGCCCTGATCGCCGACCCCTGGGGCACCGTGGTCGCCGACGCCGCCGACGGCCCGGGGCTCGCGCTCGCCGAGATCGACCTCGCCCGCGTCGCCGCGGTGCGCCGGGCGATCCCGGTCGCGGACCACCGGCGGCTGTGACGGGGATACCGACCGCTCGAGTCGGTGACCGACCCGCGTGGGCGGCGCCGGGCTCCGGCGTGTGCGGGCCGATCCGATTGGCGATGCCGGATTCCGTCTTCCTTGGTGAGTCGGGATAGACTCGAGGAGGCGGATCATGGACGAGCCAGCAAGCCAGCGCATCGACGAGGTGGCGGCCGATCTCTCGGCGCTGCTCCAGGAGGTACGGACCGGTTTTGCCCAAGTGCAGACCGAGTTCGCCGAGCAGCGGACCGAATTCACGGCCGAGAAGCAATGGACGCGTGCCGAGTTCGCAGCCGCGCGGGCCGAGGCCGCCGAGTTCCGGGCCGAGGTGCGGGACGGTTTCGCGGAAATGCGGCGGCACTTCGACGTCGTCACGGAGGATTCCCGGGCGACGAACCAGCTCCTAGCCGAGGGCCTGATCACCGTCAACGAGCGCATCGACCGGCTGGAGACCCGGTTCGAGACCCGGATGGCGGAGCAGTTGGGCGAAATGCGCGACCTGTTCCGCCTCTCCTTCACTGATCACGAACGCCGGATCCGCGTGCTCGAAGGGCACGCTGGCCTGTGAGGGGCCTCGGCCTCGCCGATTTCGTTCCGAGCACCGCCCCCCGCCTGGTTCCTCGCCAGCTCGCCGGCCTGGCGTCCCCCGGTGCCCCGGGGTAGTGGCTCACAACTGAGCCACTACCTGCCCCGGCCCGCCCTGGACTCGACCGGCCGGATGTGGTGAGATCCCCGGCTTACCGAACCACAGCCGCCCGCGCGGGCCCGCCCCGCGCGCGCCGGGAGGCGTCCATGCCCTCTCAATCCTCAGCGACCTCCCCCGCCGGCATCGCCTCGATCGGCCTGCGCCTGCCGCCGCTGGCGATGGACGTCGAGGAGCTGGCGCGCCTGCGCGGGGAGGACCCCGCGAAGTACACCGTCGGGCTCGGCTGCCGGGAGATGTCGCTCTGCCCTCCCGGCTACGGCGTGATCGACCTCGCCGCCGAGGCCTCCGCGCGCGCCCTTGAGCGCTGGGGCGGCGGCGCCGACCGCATCGGCATGGTCGCGGTCGGCACCGAGAGCGCGGTCGACATGAGCCGGCCGCTCTCGGCGTGGGTCGCCGACCGGCTCGGGCTGCGCGGGGCGGTGCGCTCCTACGAGGTCAAGCACGCCTGCTACGGCGGCACCCTCGCCCTTCGCCAGGCGGTCGAGTGGCGGATGTCGGGCGCCGCGCGCGGGCGGGCGGCGCTGGTCGTCGCCGCCGACGTCGCGCTCTACGCCGAGGGCGACCCCGGCGAGCCGACCCAGGGGGCGGGCGCGGTGGCGATGGTCGTCGACGAGCCCGCGGTCGCCGCGGTGGCGCCGGTGTCGTACCCGTGGAGCGAGCCGGCATTCGACTTCTGGCGGCCGGTGGGCGAGGACTACCCGCGGGTCGACGGCCAGTTCAGCCTCGAGTGCTACAAGCGGGCGGCGGTCGAGTGCTTCCGCGGCCTGGTCGGCGGCGACGACCCCGAGCGCGTGCTCGAGCGGCTGCGCGCGATCTGCTTCCACGTCCCGTTCCCGAAGATGGTGCGCAAGGCGGTCCTGCAGCTCGCCGAGCTGTTCCGCTGGAGCGCCGAGCGCGCCGAGGCGCTGTTCCGCGACAAGGTCGAGCCGACCATGCTCTGGAACCGCCTGTGCGGCAACGCCTACACCGCGAGCCTCTGGATCTCCGTCGCCCAGGCCCTCCGCGGCCTCGCCGCCGGCCAGCGCCTCGCCGCCTTCTCCTACGGCTCCGGCTTCGGCGCCGAGCTGCTCGTCCTCGAAGCCGGCCCCGGCGCCGCCGCCGGCGCCTGGTCCGCCGACGTCGAAGCCGACCTCGCCGGGCGGCGCAAGATCGACGCGGAGGGGTATCGGCAGCTCCGCGCCTGAACGCGCCTACCCGCCAAGCATCTGGGCGAGCACCTCGACCCCGCGCACCGTCACCTCGGGAGAATCGCGCGAGACCGCGATCTCCTCTGCTCGGAAGCGGGCCAGGTCTTCGCGGCGGCGGGGATATAGAATCGACCCGCGACCGAGGCGCGTCGCGCGCCCGCAGGCCCTGCCGGCCGGAGCCCGTGACCCGCGAAAGGAGTTCCCGATGCGACGTACTACGAGCTTCATCCTGTTGCCGATGCTCATCCTCGCGGTCGGCGTCGTGGCGGCGGCCTCGTCGACGGCCGCGGAGCACGCCTATGTCGGCAGCAAGAACTGCAAGAAGTGCCACATCAAGGAGCAGAGGTCCTGGGCGGAGACCAAGATGGCCCAGACCTTCGAGCTCTTGAAGCCCGGCGTGCGGGCCGAGGCCAAGACGAAGGCGGGCCTGGACCCGCAGAAGGACTACACCACGGACAAGACCTGCCTGCCGTGTCACACCACCGGATTCGGCAAGCCCGGGGGGTTCGTCGACATCGCGTCCACGCCCGACCTCGCCGGCACCGGCTGCGAGATGTGCCACGGCGCCGGCGGCACTTACACCCAGGACCAGCACATGAGCCTCAAGAACAAGGAGTACAAGCGGGCGCAGGTGGTGGCCGCCGGGATGGTGGAGAAGGTGAGCCGGGCGCAGTGCGTGACCTGCCACAACGCCGAGAGCCCGTTCGTCGCCGAGGGCTTCGTCTTCGATTTCGAGGCGAACAAGGACAAGGGGACGCACGAGATCTTCCCCCTCAAGTACGCCCACTGACGGGCGCGGGCCCCCCCCCGGCCGCGGGGGGGGGGGGGGGGGGCCCC
>CAZNIX010000233.1:0-3298 GCA_964573125.1 uncultured Thermoanaerobaculia bacterium | reverse complement strand
CGTGGGGCTCCCTCCCAGGGCACGGCGCCGGCTCGTCGTGTGCGGGTTGGGGTTGGCCGGCGCCTCGTCAGCCCGCGCGCACTTCCGCCTCGCTCTTCCGCGACGATCCGTCGAGCGCGCGGTCTGGCGTCCCTGGGAGGGAGACCCACGGAACGGCCTCCCCCCGGCGGCCGGCCGGGCCTCAATACGGCGCCACGCCCGGCGACCCGAAGCGTTGCTGGGACAGGAGGTGGAGGAGCGGGTAGGCGTAGGCGATGGCGATCAGGACGATCGCCACCGCCGTCCACAGTCCCAGCCGATCCCACAGGCCGCGGCCGGCGAGCGGCACGAGCGGGCGGGCGAACTCGAACGCGGGGGCCTCGCCGCGTCGCCCCGCGAGCCAGGTCGCGACGCTCACCACGACGTAGCACAGCGCGCTCACGAAGAGCAGCACCGCGCCGGCTGCGGCGATCCGGGTCAGCGGCACCCAGCGCGCCGCCTGCTCGGCCCCCAGGTAGGTGACGTCGAAGATCCGCCGCGGCATGCCCATCAGGCCGGCGACGTGGTTGGCGCCGCTGAAGAGCGCCATGCCGGCGAACCAGAGGTAGGGCTGGAGGCGAGCCACGGCCGGCAGGCGCAGCTCCCGGCCGGTGAGCCGCGGCAGCAGCCAGTAGGTCGCGCCCATGAACGTCAGGCCGACCGTGGTGCCCACCGTGAGGTGGAAGTGGCCCTGGATCCAGGCCGTGTTGTGCACCATCGTGTTCATCGCGTAGGCGGCGTTGATCGCGCCCCCCAGGCCGCCGAGCGTGAAGGTCAGCATCGCGAGCGCCACCGAGGCGAAGAAGGGATCGCCCCACGGCAGCTTGCCGATCCAGTCGAACAGCCCCCGAGCGCCCTTGAGCCGGCCCGCCACCTCGAGCGAGGCGATGACGGTGAACGCGGTCACCAGGCTGGGAAAGAGGATGGCGTAGGTCGAGAAGGTGTGGAGCAGCTTCCAGCCGGCCTCGATGCCGGGATCGCCGAACTGGTGGTGGAAGCCGACCGGGGTCGAGAACAGGACGAACAGGATGAAGACCATGCGCGCCAGCGAGTCGCTGAACAGCCGGCCGCCGGCGACCCGCGGGATCACCGTGTACCAGAGCACGTAGGCGGGCAGGAGCCAGAAGTAGACCAGCGGATGGCCGAACCACCAGAAGAAGGTGCGCGCGACCACCGGGTCGATCGTCGCCGTCCAGCCGAGCGACCAGGGGATGAGCATCCCGACCACCTCGACGGCGAGCCCGGCCGTCGCCAGGTACCAGACGATCACTGTGGCGAGCATGCCGTGGACCGCGAGCGGCGCCGGCACCCCCGGGTTCTCCCGGCGCCACGCGCGGTAGCTCGCGAGCAGCACGCCGCCCCAGAGCCAGGAGCCGACGACCAGCAGGGTGGCGCCGATGTAGAAGGCCGGGTGGGCCTGGAGCGGGGGATAGAACGTGTAGAGCACCGTCCCCTTGCCGGCGAGGACGACCCACGCGGCGGCCACGGAGCCCACGATGGCGAGCCCGAACGCGGCCCAGCCGGTCTTCTCGCCGACCAGCCGCCCCAGGGTCTCCCGGGCGAAGACGTAGCCCAGGCCCATGATGAAGAAGGTGGTGAAGACGAGCGCCATCAGCACGCCGTGGGCGGTCATCGCGAGATAGAACTGCGCCTCGCCCCATTTCGGCAGCTTGACGCCGGCGATCGAGAGCGCCTGGAGCAGCCCCAGGCACGCGGCGACGGCGAACGCGGCGACGGCGACGGCGAAGTGGGCGGCGGCCAGGCGGTGGCGGCTCACGACGACTCCTCCTCGGCGATCAGCAGCCCCTGCATCTGGTGGTGGAGCAGCCCGCAGTACTCGTGGCAGGTGATGAGGTACTCCCCGGGCGCGAAGCGGAGTGTGAACTCGGTGACGTAGCCCGGGATGACCATGGCGTTGGCGTTCGTCCCCACCACCTCGAAGCCGTGGATGACGTCGGTCGAGGTGAGGCGGAAGGTGATCGGCCGCCCCGCCGGCACGCGGATCTCGTCGGGATCGAAGAGGAACATCTCGGAGACGACGGTGACGACGACCCGGCCGTCGGCCGCCTTCTCGACCCCGGGCTGGAACGCCTCCGACTCGCCGACCGTCGCCGGGTCGATGGTCTCCAGATGGCTGGGCGGATGGACCGCGTGGACGCCGGCGGCGGCGGCGATCGCGGCGAAGAACGCCAGGATGAGGACGGCGGCCACCCACATCCAGACCTTCTCGTAGAGGTCGACCTTCATGACGGTCCTCCGGTCAGGGCTGGGGCGCGCCCCGGGGCAGGAACTCGAAGACGTAGAGCCCGATCCAGCCCAGGGCGAAGAGCAGGGCGTAGAGGATGACGATCGCCAGGGTGCCCCGGGGATGGCCGAGGTCCGCGAGCGGCTCGTCGGTCGCTGCGTCGCCCGGCGGTCGGTCCAGCGGTTCGCTCACGCCGTCACCTCCTGCGGGGGGAGACCGGCACGCCGGCGTCCCGTTCGGCGCCGCGCCGCGAGCGGGTCGCCCGCGTCGTCGACGCCGACCGGAGCCCCCCAGAGAATGGTCCGCTGCCGGGGATTCTACGCCGGCGCGGCCTACCGGCCGAGCATCCCCGCCAGCACGTCGACCCCGCGCATCACCACCGCCGGCTCGGCGGCGGTGAAGCAGAGGCGGGCCGAGGTCGGGTAGGGGCCGAAGCTCGGGCCGGGGGCGAGGAAGAGGCCGCGCTCGACGCAGTCCTCGAGGAAGCCTAGGAGGCCGCGGTCGTCGAGGCGGTCGGCGACGTCGAGGAAGAGGAACGCGCTGCCGTCGGGCGCCGGCATGCCGAGGCGGGCGGCGGCGGCGGCGCCGAGATCGCGGTACTGCTCGCGGGTCGCGGCGAGCCAGGGCGCGCCGCGGCCCTCGAGCACCCGCAGCGCCGCGACCTGGCCGGCGGTCGGGGCGCTGTAGAAGGTGTGGGTCGAGACCTTGCGCACCTGGTCCATCGCCGCGCCCGGGCCGACCGCGTAGCCGATCCGGTTGCCGGCCATGCCGTAGGCCTTGGAGAACGAGTAGGCGGCGAACGTGCGCTCGGGCGCGAGCGCGCGCAGGTAGACGTGCTCGCCGCGGTAGCAGTAGTCCTCGTAGACCTCGTCCGCGATCAGCCACAGCCCCTCGCCGCGCGCCCACTCGGCGAGCGCCTCGAGCTGGTCGCGCGGGATCACCCGGCCGGTCGGGTTGTTCGGGGTGTTGAGGTAGAGCGCGACGGTCGCCGGCGTGCACCGCGCCGCCACCGCCGCGACCGCGCCCGTGGGGTCG
>CAZNIX010000232.1:0-7679 GCA_964573125.1 uncultured Thermoanaerobaculia bacterium | reverse complement strand
CCGCGGCGCCGCGGTTGGACCGCGCAGCCGGCGGCTTCCGGCGTTCCGGTCTTGCGCTCATGCGCTCCCCTCGCCCACCGCCACCAGCCCGCCGAGCGCGCTCGCGAGGTGCCGCTCGACCTCGGCCGCGGTGGCGAAACCCAGGCACTCCTCGGCCAGCCGCTCGAGGTCGCACAGGCTCGTGGCGCGGACGCGGGTCTTGATCTCGGGCACCACGCGCGGGCTCATCGACAGCCGGCGCAGGCCGAGGCCGATCAGGAGCAGCGCCTGGCGCGGATCGGCGGCCATCTCGCCGCACAGCCCGCAGTCGATGCCCGCCGCGCGGGCGGCGTCGATCACCCGCTTGAGCATGCGCAGGATCGCCGGGTGGAGCGGCTGGTAGAGGTCGGCGACGTGCTCGTTGTTGCGGTCGACCGCCAGCGAGTACTGGATCAGGTCGTTGGTGCCGATCGAGAAGAAGTCGACCTCGCGCGCGAGCAGGTCGGCGATCAGCGCCGCCGAGGGCACCTCGATCATCACCCCGACCTGGACGTCGCGCTGGAACTCGACCCCCTCGCGCTCCATCTCCTCCATCACGTCGGCGGCGAAACGGCGGAAGCGGCGCACCTCGTCGAGCGTGGCGACCATCGGCAGCATCACCCACACCTCGCCGTGGCAGGCGGCGCGGAACAGCGCGCGGAGCTGGGTGCGGAAGACCTCGGGGCGGGCGAGGGTCAGGCGGATGCCGCGCAGCCCGAGCACCGGGTTCTCCTCCTCGGTGTGCATCACCTCGCGGGCGAGCTTGCGGCCGCCGAGGTCGTAGGTGCGGATGATCGCCGGGTAGGGCGCGGCGGCCTCGGCCAGGCGGCGGTAGGTCGCCAGGTGCTCGTCCTCGCTCGGCAGCTCGGGGCTCTTCTCGATGTAGAGGAACTCGCTGCGGTAGAGGCCGATGCCGGCCGCGCCGAAGCGCAGCACGTCCGCGATCTCCTCCGCCAGGTCGATGTTCGCCATCAGGTGGACGCGCGTCGAGCAGCGGGTCTCGGCCGCCAGCTCGCGGGTGGCGAGCATCGCGCGCACGTGGCGCTCCTGCGCCCGGCGCCGGCGGCGATAGCCGGCGAGCACCTCGGCGGTCGGGTGCAGCACGACGGCGCCGGCGTCGCCGTCGACCACCACCGGGTCCTCGTCGGTGAGCAGCTCGGTGACGCCGTGCAGCGCGGCGACCATCGGGATGTTCAGCGAGTGGGCGATGATCGCGGTGTGCGAGGTGCGGCTGCCGGTCTCGGTGACCAGCGCGACCACCGCCTCGCGCCCGAGGCGGACGGCGTCCGACGGCGTGAGGTCGTCGGCGACCACCACGACGTCGCCCGCGATCTCCGACAGCTCGTGGTGGCCGAGGCCGGAGAGCGTGCGCAGCAGGTGGCGGGCGACGTCGCGCAGGTCCTGCTGGCGGTCGCGCAGGTAGTCGTCCTCGACGTCCGCGAAGCGCTCGGCGGTCTCCTCGACCGTCTGCTGGATCGCCCACTCGGCGTTGACCCGCTCGCCGCGGATGCGCTCGACGATGCGGCCGGCGAACGCCGCGTCCTGGAGCATCAGCAGGTGGGCCTCGAAGATCGCGCCCAGCTCCTCGCCCAGCTCGTCGCCGGCCTTGCGCTTGAGCCGCGTCAGCTCGGAGCGGTCGCGGCGGAGCGCCTCCTCGAAGCGCGCCAGCTCGCGCCCGACGTCGTCCTCGGCGATCGGGAAGCGGTAGACCTCGCCGACCCGGGTGCGGATGCACACCGCGCGGCCGATCGCCACGCCGCCCGAAACGCCGAGGCCGTGCAGCACCTGCATCGCGGCCGCGCTCACGACGCCTCCCCGAAGCGGTCGGCGATCAGCTCGGCGACCGCCGCCAGGGCCGCTTGCTCGTCCGGCCCCTCGGCGCGCACGATCAGCCGGCTGCCCTGGGCCGCGGCCAGCAGCAGGATGCCGAGGATGCTCTTGGCGTCCACTTCTTCGCCGTCCTTGACCAGCGTCACCTCGCTGTCGAACTCGCTCGCGCGGTGGACCAGCTTGGCCGCCGCCCGGGCGTGCAGCCCGAGACGGTTGACGATCTCCACCTCCCGCTCGAGCACCGCCTCATTACCGCCTATTCGCACGGGTTGCCGTTGCCGCCCATCTCGCTGCCGACGCGGATGCTGTCGCGACCCTTGGCCTGGAGCCAGCGGGCGGCCTCGGCGGGGTCGCTCTGCTGCCGGTTGCCCTGGCAGGCGAGGCGCATCACCATCGGCAGGTTGACGCCGCTGACCACCTCGACGCGCCCCGGGTCGAGTACAGAGAGCGCGACGTTGCAGGGCGTGCCGCCGTAGGCGTCGGCGAGGATCAGCACGCCGTCGCCGGTGTCCACCCGCCCGATCGCGGCGCGCACCTTGGCGCGCGCCTCGTCGGGGTTGTCGCCCCATTCGAGGCTGACCGCTTCGAACTGGTCCAGCTCCCCCGCGATCTCGCGGGCCGCCGCGAGCAGCTCGCGCGCCAGCCCGCCGTGGGTCACGATCAGTGTACCAATCATGGGATCGAATGTTCGCGATCCGGCAGATGCCTGAGAGGATTCCCGGCGCCGGTCGCCCTCCCGCCCAATCGTGCGATCTTAGCTCGCTACGCTGACCGAGTTCGCCCGCACGGTCAAGTTTCGCGAGCGAAGCCGGTCGGAGACGCGACCCCTCGGATGGCGCGCGCGCGAGCCACACGCGCTACAACAAGAACGGGTCTGCTGAACAATCCAGGCGGGCGCCGCCGGCGGGCTACTCGCTGCGCAGCACGCTCATCGGATCGGTGCGCGCCGCCCGGCGGGCGGGCAGCAGACAGGCGGTGAGGGTGACCGCGACCAGGAACGCGGCCATCGCGGCGAAGGTGAGCGGATCGATCGCCTCGACCTCGAACAGCACGCCGCCCATCAGGCGCGTGGCGAGCACGGAACCCCCGACGCCGAGGGCGATGCCCGCGGCGGCCAGCCGCAGCCCGAGGACGAGCACGCCGCCCACCACCCGCGCCGGCCGCGCCCCGAGCGCGAGGCGGACGGCGATGTCGCGCCGCCGCTGCTGCACCGCATACGAGACCAGGCCGTAGATGCCGGCGGTGGCGAGCAGCAGGGCGACGAGTCCGAAGCTGCCGAGCAGGAAGGCCTGGAAGCGCGGCTCGGAGACCGAGTCGCGGCCGAGCCGGCGCAGAGTGGTCACCTCCTGGAGCGGGATCTCGGGGTCGAGCGCGGCCAGCTCGGCGCGCACCGGCCCGAGCTGGCGGTTGGGGTCGCCGGTCGCCGAGACCACCAGGTAGAGGTTGCGCCACCAGAGGTGCTGGACGTAGGGCACGTAGATGGTCGGCGCCGGATCGGCGTCGGGGCCCTGGTACTTGACGTCGGCGACCACGCCGACGACGATCAGCTTGTCCGACTCGGGATCGGGCTCGCCGGTCTGGAGCCAGCGGCCGAGGGCGCCGCCGGGAAAGTGGCGGCGGGCCAGGGTCTCGTTGACCAGGGCGACGAGCGGCGCGCCTTCGCGATCGGCGTCGGTGAAGTCGCGGCCGGCGACCATCGGGATGCCCAGGCTCGCCAGGTAACCGGGGGTGATCAGCAGCTCCTCGGCGAGCGGCGGGGCCTGGCCGGGAACCGCTGGCGAGCCCTCGGGGGTGTACGGGTTGGTCATCGCCAGCCGGCTCGGCGGCACTCCCATGCCGAGGCCGGCGGCCTCGACCGCCGGCAGGCTCTCGAGGCGGCGGCGCAGCTCGCCGACGAAGGCCTCGACCTGGGCGGGCTCCGGGTAGCGGGCGTCGGGGAGCGTGAAACGCACCACCAGGGCATCCTCGACGCCGGTGCCGACGTCGACGGCCTGGAGGCGCGCGAGGCTCCGGACCACCAGCCCGGCGCCGATCAGGACCACCAGCGCGACGCCGATCTCCGCGACCACCAGCACCGCCCGGAGCCGGGCGCGGCCGGGGTGCGATCCGCTGCGCTCGCCCTCGGCCAGCGCCGCGAGCCGCGCGGCGGGCGTCTGGAAGGCGGGGACCAGGCCGACCACCAGGCCGACCGCGAGCGTCACCGCGCAGGCGAATGCGAGGACGGTGCCGTCGACCGTCACCTCGTCGAGCCGCGGGATCTCGTCGGGAAGGACGCCACGCAGCAGCGGCACGCCCAGCCACGCGAGCGCCAGGCCGACGGCGCCGCCGGCGCCGACCAGCAGCAGGCTCTCGCTGATCATCTGGCGGGCCAGACGCCGGCGGCCGGCGCCGAGGGCGGCGCGCACCGCGAACTCCCGGCCTCGCGCGGTGACGCGCGCGAGCAGCAGGTTGGCGACGTTGATCACCGCCAGCGCGAGCACCAGCCCGACCGCGGCGAGCAGTACCAGCAGCCGCGCTCGCGCGCGGCGCACGACCGTCTCCTTGACGTCCTCGAGCCGGTAGCTCCACTGCGGCGGCGAGTCCGGGTAGCGGCTCTTGACCGCGGCCGCGACCGCCGCGAGCTGGGCTCCGGCCTGGTCCGCCGAGGCGCCCGGAGCCAGGCGGGCGATCGGCCGCAGCCAGAACGGGGCGCGAGCGGTCGGCTCGGGAAGCTGGAGGACCGGCCAGAGCTGATCGCCGGGGAGGCCGGGGAGAGCGAAGCCCTCGGGCATCACCCCGACGACGGCGTGGGGCTCGCCGTCGAGGACGATCCGGCTGCCGAGGACGTCGGGCGAGGCGGCGAAGCGGTCGCGCCAGAAGCCGTGGCCGAGCACGACCACCGGCTCGGCGCCGACCGCGTCGTCGTCCGCCCGCAACCCGCGGCCGAGGGCGGGCTCGACCCCGAGCGCCGCGAAGACCCCGGAGGTCGCCGCGGAGGCCCGCACCTGCCGCGGCTCGCCGTCGCCGGTGAGCGCGGCGCCGCCCGGCAGCGGGTAGTAGACCCCGAGCGCGGAGAACGCGGGCACGCCGGCGCACAGGGCCGCGAAGTCGGCGACCGAGAGCGTCGAGCCGCCCTCGTCGCCGTGGATCCGCGGCGAGCCCAGCCGCTCCGGCTGCGGGTAGGGCAGCGGCCTCAGCAGCACGCCGTGGACGACGCTGAAGATCGCGGTGTCGGCGCCGATGCCGAGGGCGAGGGAGGCGATCGCGACGGCGGTGAACACCGGCGCCCGGCGGAGCACCCGCAGCCCGAAGCGCAGATCGGCCGAAAGATCGGCGAGCCAGGGCAGGCGGACCTCGTCGCGCGCCGCCTCCTTGTGCGCCTCGATCGAGCCGAAGGCGAGGCGGGCGGCGCGGCGCGCCTCCCCGGGCGACATCCCGCGACGCAGGTTCTCCTCGGTCTGCCGCTCGAGATGGAACGCGACGTCGTCGGCGAGCCCGCGCTCGACCTCGGCGGCGTGGAAGTGGCTGCGCAGCCGGCGCCAGGTCTCGGCCAGGCGTCCCATCGCCCCGCCTCAGCCCGCAGCCGGCTCGGCCCGGCGCAGCACCCAGTCGATTGCGCGCGAGGTCGTTCGCCACTGCTCGACCTCGGCCGCGAGCTGCCGCCGGCCGGCGGCGGTGAGCGAGAAGTAGCGCGCGCGGCGGTTGTTCTCCGTGGTGCGCCAGGCGGAGGTGATGAACCCCTGGCGCTCCAGCCGGTAGAGCGCCGGGTAGAGCGAGCCCTGGTTGACCTGCAGGACGTCGTCGCTCCACTGCTGGATGCGCTCGGTGATCCCCCAGCCGTGCATCGGCTCGAGCCGGAGCGCCTGCAACACCAGCATGTCGAGCGTCCCGGGAAGCAGCTCCCCCCTGACCTTGGCGCCCATCCGTCCTCCTCTAGGTCATCTAGAGGAGAGGATGAACCAGTTCCTCTAGATTGTCAAGAGGAAGGAGCCGACAGGTGCTCACGGTCCGCCAGGCGGTTCTTCGAGGGTGAGGAGCCGGCCGAGCGCCGGGTCCTCGAAGAGCTGGAGCGCGCCCGACGGCCAGAGCACCTCGAGCCGCTCGATCCCCGCCAGGTCGCCGAGCCCGAGCGTGACCACCGGCTCGCTCGCCGACAGATACGAGCGGCCCGACACCAGCCGGCGGACGATCCGGCGCTCCCCCGCCACCGCGGTGACCACCGCGCCGTAGCCGCTCCGGTTGCTGGTGCGGCCGGCGAGCGCGACGCGCAGCCAGCGGCCGGGCGGCGCGTCGTTGCGCAGCAGGCGCGCGGCGCCGCCGTTCTGGGTCAGTACCAGGTCGAGGTCGCCGTCGCCGTCGTAATCGGCGGCGGCGAGGCCGCGCGCCACCCACGGGCCCGCCCACGAGGGGCCGGCGCCCGCCGGCGGCGGCGCCTCCTCGAAGCGCTCGCCGCGCTCGCGGCTCCAGAAGAGCTGGAGCGGCTGGGCGTACGACTGGAGGCGGTGGAAGCGGGCGATCTCGGGCTCGATGTGGCCGTTGGCGAACGCGAGGTCGAGCGCGCCGTCGCCGTCGTGGTCGAGCGCCAGGGTGCCGAACGCGAGCGTCATCAGGGTCGGCAGACCGACCCCGGCCTGGGCCGCGACGTCGGCGTAGACGCCGCGGGCGGAGGCGCGGTAGAGGCCGGCCATCTCCTGCGAGAAGTTGCCGACGATCAGCTCGTCGCGGCCGTCGCCGGTCAGGTCGCCGGCGTCGATCCCCATGCCGCCGCGCGGGGCGCCGGACTCGGAGACCGCCATCCCGGTCTCGAGCCCGACCTCGCGGAACGTGCCGTCGCGCCGGTTGAGCCAGAGGAAGTCGGGCGCGGTGTCGTTGGCGACCGCGAGGTCGGGCCAGCCGTCGCCGTCGTGGTCGAGCGGCACCGCGCCGAGCGCCTTGCCGGGGTGCGCGGCGAGCCCGGCGGCGGCGGTGACGTCGGCGAACCGCCGGCCTTCGAGGTTGCGGTAGAGCCGGCTCGCGACCGGCGGGTAGACCTCGGGCGTGCAGTAGGAGCGGTGCTCGCCGTCGGGGCTGCACTCGACGTCGGTCTCGGCGCGCCACTCGACGTAGCGGCCGACGAAGAGGTCGAGCCAGCCGTCGCGGTCGAAATCGAGAAACGCCGCGCTCGAGCCGAAGCCGCGGTCGGTCAAGCCGAGCGCGGCGCCGGCCTCGAACGTGCCGTCGCCGCGGTTGCGGTAGAGCCGGTCGCCGCCGACCCCGGTGACCAGGAGGTCGGTCCAGCCGTCGTTGTCGACATCGCCGACGGCGACGCCCATGCCGAGCAGCGGCTCGGCCAGCCCGGCCGCGCGCGTGACCTCCTCGAAGGTGCCGTCGCCGCGGTTGCGGTAGAGCGCGCCGGTCGCCGCGCCGGCGCCCGGAGCCGCGCCTACCGGCAGCGAGTTGACGAAGTAGAGGTCGGGCCGCTGGTCGCCGTCGTAGTCGAAGAACGCGACGCCCGAGCCCATGGTCTCGGGCAGGTAGCGGCGCGCGGAGGCGCCGTTCTGGTGGACGAAGCGGATGCCGGCGGACTCGGTGACGTCGGTGAACGGGGCCGTCGGAGGCGCCGCCGTCGCGGCGGGGCCGGTGGGCAGTTCCGGCGCTGCGGGTCCGCACGCGCCGCCTGCCGCCGCCACTGCGAGAGCGACGAGCAGCGCGATCGCGGTCCGGCGCCGGAACCAACCGAGCGGACCGGGTCCGGCCTTTCTGCGCCCCAGCCGGGCCCGCCCGGGCGGCCCGCCCGCGGCCTCCTCCCCACCTGGCCGGTCCCGCCCGGTCGGACCGACCGCGGCCGCTCCGCGCTCCGGCCGGCCCCGCTC